>JACCUS010000225.1 GCA_013811715.1 Nocardioidaceae bacterium | reverse complement strand
GCGCCACCTGCCGGCCGGCCACGTCCTGCACGTCGGTCTCGTGAGTGACCAGGACGATCGTGCGGCCGTCCGCGTGCAGCTCGGCGAACAGCGCCAGCACCGCGGCGGCGGTGGCGGAGTCGAGGTTGCCGGTCGGCTCGTCGGCCAGCAACAGCGGAGGATCGTTGGCCAGCGCCCGAGCGATCGCCGCGCGTTGCTGTTGCCCCCCCGACAAGGTTGACGGCAGCTTGTCGGCCTGGTCACCCACGCCCACCCGCTCCAGCAGGTTCTGGGCCCGGTCTCGGCGCTCGCCGACCGGGACCGTCTTGGCGAAGTCCATCGGCAGCATCACGTTCTCGACCACGGTCAGCGTCGGCAGAAGCTGGAAGAACTGGAACACCAGGCCGACGTTGCGTCCCCGCCAGGCCGCCAGGCCCGACTCCGACAAGGAGCCGAGATCGGCGCCCGCGACCCATACCGTCCCTGACGTGGGGCGATCGATACCGGCCAGTAGATTCAGCATCGTCGTCTTGCCGCTGCCCGACCGCCCCACGATCGCGACGAACTCGCCGCTCACGATGTCGAGGCTGAGCCCCTCCAGGGCGACGAAGGCGCCAGCGCTCACCGGGTACGCCTTGTCGACCTCGCTCAGCCGGATCGCGACTTCCGTCGTGTCTCCCCTCCTGATCGAGCCGTTGCGCTGAGCACTCCCGGGGTCATTCATGACCATCGGCGGGTGGCACATGGCCCTCGGTCAGTGCGTCAGCGGACCGGGTGGGGTCGGCAGCCCCGCCAGACGGTTGGTGCCGACTGGGCCCGTGCCCACCGCCGCCACCGATCAGCACCACGACCACCACCAGCAAGACCACAACGGCCAGAAGGATGCCGGTCAACTTCATCCAACGCGGCACACCGCTCTCCGGTTCGTAGTCGGTTCCGGAGCGGGGGTTTCGGGACTGGTCAGTCATGGGACGCCCTCTCGCCTGTCGTGGTGTCAGTGGCTGTCTGGGCAGGGGCCGAACCACCGTGTTGCGGCGACGCCCAGGTCACCGTCAGTTGATCGCGCCGGCCGAAGCCCATTAGGCGCTCTGTGACGACGCCCTTGACCCGAGCCAGCTTCTCCTCGTCGAGGGCTTCGACGCGCACCTTGAGGGCACCTGGGTCGGCGCGACAGATACAACGACCCCAACCAAAGTCGGCGATGCCGTAGTCATCCCGCCAGGTGGTACGCGCTTGCACGTCTGGATGCGAATTCGCCTTGTGGTCTAGGTGCCGGCAGAGTTGGACGAGGTACCGGCTTGAGCGCTCGGTCTCGACGTTGGCCTCGGCGATCAACATCGTCGTATTCCTCCGTGACTTCGTTTGTGGACATCAGGTCGTCCTCATCCCGCTGTACCTTCGGTGATCCAGGGCTGTCACGCTACGGAGATCGCGGCAGGCACGAAACGCCCGGCGGGGGTAACCTCTGGGTCCCCATCGAGTGGAAACAGATCCCCCTACAGGGGGACTCGCGGCCTCGGCCGCGACGGTAGCCTGGCACCGCTCATGTCATTGACAGCCATCGCATCGAGGCTTTTCGCTGCCCGGCCGGGCACGCGGATGCTGCTGGACGCCGCCATCGCGGCGGTTGCGTTTGCCGGCTCACTGGCGTTGCTCTCGCACGGCGGCATCGCCCCGACCCGGTCCGGATCAGCGGAACTCGATCTGGTGGGCGTCATACTCGCTGCAGGCTCAGCATTCCCGGTGATCGCCTGGCGGCGCTCCCCCCTTGGCGTGTTCGTCGTGACGGCTGCAGCGAGCGTGGTACTGGCCCTTCTCGGTTATTCGGCTGACCTCATGCCTGGCCCGATAGCTGCGCTCTGCCTGCTCGCCGCGAGCCGCGACAGCGCCACTGCTTGGACCCGGCGTACCAGCGTGACAGCGATCGGGCTACTCGCGGCGTACCTGACAGCCGCCGCCGTCGCGCAAGGAACCTTCCCCGGGACCGAGCTCCTCCACACCGGGCTCGCCTGGGCCGGTGCCTGGTTCGCGGGTGAGCGGACGCGGCTGCGACGGGAGCAGATGGACGAGCTGAGAGAGCGCGCCCTGCACGCCGATCGAGATGCAGAACGCGAGCGCCTGCTCGCCGTCGCCGAGGAACGCAGCCGCATCGCCCGAGATCTCCACGACTCTGCCGGCCATGCGATCACCCTGATCGCCGTGCGCGCCGGCGCAGCCCGGCTCCGACGCCACCAGGACCCAGACCGCCACCTGACGACCCATGAGGCAATAGAGGATCTGGCGCGAGAGACGGTCGAGGAGATGGACCAG
>JACCUS010000196.1 GCA_013811715.1 Nocardioidaceae bacterium | reverse complement strand
GGACTGAAGCCCCGCGTCAGGGAAGTGGTGCTAGACACCGCGGTCAGGTTGTGAGCAGGACACCGCAGGATCATCTGCACGACGCGCTGGACCATCTCGAGATCCTGGCCCGGCATATGGCCGCCGGAGACCTGGACGACCAGACGGTCTCAGACGCCGTCTGTCTGCGTCTCGGCGCCGCCATCGAGTCCGTCTCCAAAGTGCCCGCTGATGTGCGTGAACCGGTGCTCGGTGACCGGTGGAGGGCCATCTGGGCGACCCGGAATCGAATCGCACACCTGTACGTGCTCGTCGACCGTCAGATCATCGAGCAGACCGTCGATCAGGACGTGCCGGCATTCCGCGACGCGATCATCACCATGCTGGAGTCCCTCGACTAAGGGCGTGCGCCAATAGGTCAGGGGCGATGGGACGGTCTGGTGTCCCACCGGTAGAGGGTCCAGGCCCGGCGTAGCAGTCTGCGCACGATGACGACGGCGTTGGCCAGGGCTATGTAGAAGTCGGCGACGACCTGGCGGCATTCGGTGCAGCGGGCGAGTTTGTGAAAGGTGTGGTGCCAGGCGTGGGTGCGTTCGACCGGCCAGCGGTTGGTGGCCTGGACCGGCGCCGGGATGCCCTTGCTGGCGATCCGCCCGACCAGTCCACGGTCGGCTAGCAGCTGACGGGTGACGTGCGAGTCGTAGCCGGCGTCCAGGTGCACGCGGGTGGTCTCGGGCAGAGGCCCGAGGTGCAGGACATTGCCGGCGGTGCCGAGCGGCTGCTCTGTATTGGGGTCCTTGCCGGTGATGAACCCGTCAAGGGACATCGACAGGTTGACCTTCACTACGCCCACGGGCCCCAGACGTTGCCCGGTATCGCTTGCACGACATACGGTCGGGCAACGACCTGACGCGAGAACGGCAAGGAGATGTCGGATAACCGGGCAGCAGAGTGACGTGACTGGCCTCGACCTTGCCGCGTTGGCCTCGGCCGCGGAGCAGGAGTTGCGCGCCGCGGGCAGGCCCGAGCACGCCCAGCACGAGCAGGCGTACCTGAAGAGCTCGCTCGAGCACATCGGCGCCTCCGTGCCGGTGATCCGCGCGCTCGCGAAGCGCATCCGCCGAGAGCGTCCCGACCTGGACGTGTCGACGTCGTTCGCGCTGGCGGAGGAGCTGTGGGCGAAGCCGGTGCACGAGCGCCGGATGCTGGCCGTCGTACTGCTGGGGCTGTACGCCGGCAGCATGACGCCGGCGGACCTCGACCGGGTCGAACCGCTGCTCCGCGACTCCCGCACCTGGGCTCTCGTCGACGGCCTCGCCGGCGACGTGGCCGCGACGATCGTGCTGCGCCACCCCGACGAACCGGGCGTCGACGCCACCGTGCGGCGGTGGGGTCGCGACGACGACTTCTGGGTACGCCGCTCCGCGCTGCTGGCCCACCTGCAGACGCTGGGGCGGAACGGGGAGTTCCACGGCTGGAGCCGGTTCTGCGAGCTGGCCGACGCCATGCTCGACGAGCGCGAGTTCTTCATCCGCAAGGCGATCGGCTGGGTGCTGCGCGAGGCGGGCAAGCGTCGGCCGGAGCGCGTCGTCGACTTCTTGGCGCCGCGGGTGTCCCGCGTCTCCGGCGTGACGGTCCGGGAGGCGGTGCGCTACCTCGACCCGGCCGACCGGGACGCGCTCATGGCGGCGTACCGGCGTCGCTGACCCGTGCTCGGCACGTCCTCGGTCCAACGATCCGACCGGCACGGGGCTGCCGCCCCTCAGCGGTCGGAACGTCGCGCGCCACTACTTCGATCACCAGGTCGGTGGACGTAGATCCGTAAGCGGCTCTGGAACAAGCCTCCGACGAGGCTTTTTCTCCGATGAGTCACAACACTCGGATGTCGCATTGGAGACCAGGGGCCTGGGCGAGCCGAGCATCGGTGGTCAGCAACGAGGTGGCGCCGGTCATCTCAGCCAGAGCGACGTAGGTTGCGTCGTAGGCGCTCAGATTGTGACGCAGCGCCCACATCCTCGGTCGCAGCCAGTCGGCGGGGAATCTGGTGAGAGTGAGACCGATGAAGCCATCCAGGGCCAGCAGCCCTTCCTCGTCGCTCAGACCTCTGCGAAGGACGAGGCCGCGTAGGACGTGGGTGACTTCGCTGTCGATGAGGTGCGGAGCGGCGAGCTCCTCGTCTCCGAGACGATCGGGATCCAGGGCTCCGGCGACGAGCTCCACGACAACGCCGGCGTCGACGACTCTCAATCGTGCCGTCCCTCATGCAACGTGGACAAGATCATGTCCCGGTCGACAGGGCTGCCGACGCCTGCCTGGGTCTGCCGGATCAGGGCCGCATTGGCACGCACTGTCTCCGCGCGCTTGGCCAGGTGTTCCAGTTCACGCCGAACGTACGCCGTGAGCGACAGCCCTTGAGCCTGAGCCGCCTCGGCCAACGCGTCGCGGACCTGGTCAGGGACGCCGCGGATCTGGATGACCTTGGACACGCTCCCACCATACCCCGAAAGTGAGTGCTACTTGCACCCATGGGTATCGGTGGCCGGGCGTGGGTGGTGTACTCGGGAGCCAACGAACAAACCCCGACGATCGACGATGAGAGGAAGGGGCATTGATGACTGACGACGCGCACCGGCCAGACCACTGGCCCGACCCCGCGCCCGGCGACGAGCCGGATGCCGGGCTGATGCTGGAGATCCTTGCCGGCACGCCGCTGGACCTGGACGGGCTGCGACGGGAGCTGGCGAAGCGCTCGGTGTTCACCGACACCGACCAGTTGCGGCTCGCCCTGCAGTGGCGCCCAGAGGTGGAGGAGTTCGCCGACGGGGTCTGGGCGCACGTGCCGACGCTGGCCGAGGACGTCGTACTCACGCACCGGCTCACCGCGGCGGAGATCGAGATCGGGGTGCTCGCCGCCGACGGGGACCTGGAGCTGTGGGCGCAGCTCGCCGACGAGGGCGTCCCGTTCGCCGGTGGCGGCGAGCTGCGAGCCCGCTGGCCCGGCCAGGCCGGGCCGCTGCTGGCCGGCGTCTTGGAGGGCCTCAGCGGTCCCGACGGC
>JACCUS010000161.1 GCA_013811715.1 Nocardioidaceae bacterium | reverse complement strand
GGTTGTCTTGATGTCGATGGCCGCCATGTTGGTCACCGCCCTCGCGGTGCCGACGGCGTACGACGAAGGGGGGCTCGCGTTCGCGCTCGGCTGGCTGGTCGTGATGCTGCTCCACGCGACGCTGTTCCGTCTTGCCACCAACCCGGGCGCCACCTCGTCCGCCGCGATCGTCTCGCTCGGCTCCGGCAACGCCTTGGCGGGCGTGGTGCTCGTCGTGGCCTCCTTCACAGACGGCCCGACGACGACGCTGCTGTTTCTCGGCGCCGTCGCCGTCGCCTACTCGACGCCGTACATCTGGGGTGTCACCGGGTTCTCGATCAACCCCGGGCACTTCGCGGAGCGGCACGGCCTGATCATGATCGTCGCGCTGGGCGAGTCGATCGTGGCCATCGGCGCGGGCGGCGGTGAGCTGAGCTTCGACGCGGGCACCGTCGCTGCGGCGCTGCTGGCGATGGCACTCGTCAGCGCGTTGTGGTGGGCCTACTTCGACAGCGCATCGGAGGCGGTCGAGGCAAGCATGTCCGTCGCCGCCGGGCCTGAGCGCTCCCGGCTGGCGCGGGACGTCTACAGCTATCTCCACATCCCGCTGGTGTTCGGCATCGTGATGGCCGCCCTCGGCCTGAAGAAGACGCTGGGCCATGTCGACGAACCCCTCGGCCTCGTGTCAGCGGCGGCGTTCTGTGGCGGCGTGGCCGGATACCTCGTGGCACTGCACCTGATCCACATGCGCTGTCGACTCCGGGGCGACTGGTGGCGGGTCCTGTGTGCAGCTTTCGCGCTCGCGATCATCGCCGTTGCCGTGCGCGCCGACGCCCTCGTCGCCTTGGCGGTGTTGGCCGCTGTGGCGGCCGCCGCAGCCGTCGTACCTCGTTCGAACTCTCGAGCGGCCGGGCCGATCACCTGACGCGGGGTGTCTGGCCGGCGCGATCCCCCCGCCGCAAGGTTCGCGGGGTGTTGAGGATGACCCGGCAGGAGACCGTCCCGCTCGGAAAGGCGGTGGTGACCTCGCGCTGCGTTTGGCTGGCACCTTCCAACACAGTGGCGAGGTCGGCGTGCGGCTCGAGGTGCCCCGTCACGTCCACCATCCGACCGAAACGCGTGGCGTGCACGGCGCCGCGGCACCCTGACACCGGGGCGCGTGCCTGGAATGCGTCGGCGGCTGCGCTCGCGACCGAGGACAGGTCGGCGCTGAGCTGCCCTCTGCCCTGGTGGCTGGGCAGCCGCACCACCGGCGACGCACCTTTGGGCGCGTGGCCCCACAGCCATCCCAAGGCGAGTAGCAGCAGCACGAGTCCCGCGCCACCCGTGGCCCACGGCCACCACTCCAGGTCTGTCGTCGGCGGGAGGTCGGGCGCCGACACGGTCTGCGCCAGGTCGAGCACGATCTGATGGTGCCAGTCGATGGCGAGCAACCCGCCGGCGACCAGCGCCAAACCGACCAACACGGCCGAAATCCGGTCCACGGCCGCCACCCTGCGGCTCATTGGGACGGCTCCTGACAGGACACGACGACACGGTCCGCGGGGTAGACGCCGGCCAACCGCTCGTTGACGGCTGCCGCCACCGCACTCTGCGCCGACGCCGCGTCGGTGGTGGCAACCTCCACCCGCAGCCGGCGCCGGGTCCCCGTCGCGCTCGCGGTAACGACCGTGGGGACCCGCTCGGCGGCATCCTTGGCCAACAGCGCCAACGACTGCGGCGAGACCCACACTGATCCGGTGTCCAGGTCACCGGCGGGCAGATGGGTACGTCGGCGCGGCTTGAGCGCGGAGAACAAGAAGACGAGACCTACCAAGATCGCCGCCACTGCGGCGACGGTCGTCCACGTCGCGGCGCGGGCGCCGTCCAGCCAGTCGGCGGCTGCCGAAGTCCAGCCCGGATCGCCCAACCAGTCCAGATGAACGGCCAGCTCTTGAAGACCGACGACACCCAGACCGGCAAGCGCCAGGGCCAGCACGACTCCGACCAGGCCCACCACGGGCCGTGCGCGGGGGGCGGTGGCGTCACTCACTCGACCCGCCTCCCGCTCTGCTTGTTACCGGCGGACGGGATCAGGTGCAGTCGCACGTCCGCGCTGCGGATGTCGAGGCCCGAGAGTCGCGTCGTCTCGGCGATGACCGTCTCTTGGACTCGACCGGCGAGATCCTCGACCTGGCACGGCCACGCCGCTGCCACATTCAACTTGATCCATGCCACGGAACGTCGGACGTCCACTTCGGCACGCGGGTAGTCCCGGCGGCGAAGTCGGTCCATGGCGCCCTCCTGCTGGGTCGTGCCGGTGACCTGCAGCGATGCCTGCTCGGCGATACGGGACACGGCCCGGTCACGAACTTCGAGGCCGCCCCGCAGGCCGGACTCTGCGGCGGCCGTGCCGGGGTCAGCCACGGAGTCCCCGCACGAGCGAGCCAAGGTCGAGTTCGCCGCTGATCTGGCCACCGGCGAGGTAGCCGATACCGCCCAGGACGATCGCGAGCAGGAAGCCGACGAGGCCGCCTGCGACGATGGCGATTGTCATCAAGAGTCCGGCCAGCAGGCCGGCGGTCGAGGTGCTCACGGTGTTCTCCTGTGGGTTAGATCCGGCCATAGCGTCGAGCACCCGGAACTGATCGGGGTAGCGCCGTACGCAAACGATGGATCAGGCGTCGTCGTACCACGCGGACCCGCGCACAGCGGCGCGCGAGGTCGCGGCGGATCGTCAGCGGCTGGCCTTGGTTGGCTGCGTCGATGTCGAAGGACGCCTCCACCTCGGCCAACGCCCGGATGAAAGTCTCTGCGTCTCCACCGCGATCCGGGTGGTGACGTTTGGCAACAGCCCGGCGGGCCGCGGCGAGTTCTTGTCGATGCGCAGCGACGTCACCGCGACGCTGTGTCGGGTAGCGGTCCGTCACGTCGGTCCGCCACGCGGGGCGACGTCTTCGATGGTGACGTCGACGGCGCCCGCAACCAACCGGCGTACCGATGCGCGGATGGCTGCCGCCGTGGGATGCACCGAGGCGCCCCAGTCGACGGTCACGTGTACGTCGCATCCGGTATCCCGGATTCGCACGCCGGCGACTCGCCTGCCGGGGAGGTACGTCGCGACCTCCCCGAAGGCCCCGCCGTGCAGTGCATGCACACCGGGTGCGGCCAAGACCGCTTCAGCCACCTCGTCCGCGAGGTCGCCCATCGGTGAAGCACTGCTTGGTGCAGGACTGCGATCGTCGGTCACGGTGAAGCTCCGGTCCCGCCCCGCTACTGGACGCGAGGCTCGGACTCGGCGTCTTCGGTGTCATCCTCGAGGTGGACATCGTGGACGACGATGTTGACCTCGGTCACCTCAAGGCTTGTCATCCGCTCGACCTGGCTGATCACGTTGCGCCGTATCCCTTGGGCGAGGTCGGAGATCGCGACGCCGTACTCGGCCACGATGTCGATGTCCACGGCCGCCTGCCGCTCGCCGACCTCGACGGCGACTCCTTGGCCGAGCTTGGTGCGAGAGCCCGGGATCCGCTCACGGATCGCTCCCACCGCACGGGCCGTGCCACCGCCGAGTTGGTAGACGCCGCTGACGTCTCTGGCGGCGATGCCGGCGATCTTGGAGACAACCGTGTCCGCGATCGCGGTCTTGCCCTGGTCTGTAACGAGAACTGCGCTGCCCGGGGTGGAGTCGACTGCGGACGTGCGGCTCCCCTCTGAGCTCGAGGTCGGAGTTGATGCGGTTTTCTGATCGGCCATGGTCACGGTCCTCTCATTAGGAAGTCCAACATAGGTTTGTCGCGGTGACACGTCCATTCCTCACAGCTGCTTGGTGTGATCCGCGTCACGTCAGCGGCCATCTGCGGCGTTCGGACCCGTGTAAGTCGTGCCCGAATGGGCAATGCACCGGGCGTGGGCATCCAAGCCTCGCCGGCCGCCCCGAAGTCCGAGCCGGTCCCCTTTTCGGACGCGGCACTCGTCAGGGCCGCGCGTCTTGGCGACCACGACGCATTCGCGCTCATCGTCTCAGAGCACGGCCCCGCCATGCATCGGTTCGCCGCCCGCACTCTCGGGAACGCCTTCGACGCACAGGAAGCCGTGCAAGAGGCGTTCGCCTCGGCCTGGCGGGATCTGCGGCTGTTCCGCGGCGATTCCAGCCTTCGCACGTGGCTGTTCACGCTGGTAGCGCGAAAGGCGGCCGACCTGCGACGACGACGGAGACCGATACCGGTCGACGATGAGATGCTGCTCAGGTGGGCGGCCAGCGAGAGTTCTGGACCGTACGAACACGCCGCGGCCGCCGCGCTCGTGACCGCCCTCGACGAGGCACTAGCCGAGCTGCCAGTGCGACAACGCGCCGCGTGGGTGCTCCGCGAGGTCGAGGAGTTGTCATACGAGGAGATAGCCACTGTGCTGGGAGTGACCGTAGGCAGCGTGCGAGGTCATCTGCACCGATCGCGGAACGCGCTGCAAGAGAGGATGTCCCCATGGAGATAGACGTCTCCGAAGACCCGCTCCACCGCGGTGCGCGCGCTCTGCGCGAGCGGCGGGAGCCCGGCTGGGAGCGACTGTCCGCGGACACCAGGGCCAGAGTCATCGCGTTGATCCGTCCCACCTCGCGAATCTTGACGTTCTCTCCCTCCGGTGAGGCCGACCGCGACGAGGAGGGCTCTCGGACCTGGATGACTGAGTTCGTCGTCGTCGAGCAGCTGCAGGCGGCGCTCGACCACAGCCGCTCCGCGCCTGGGGACATCACCCTCAGCCTGGTCGACGGCACCTGCCGCGAGGTTCTGGTCGAGCTGGTCGTCGCGTACGGCGAGGACCTCCACGCCGTCGCTGATCGGGTGCGGCGCACGGCGAGTCAGACGTTGCGCGATCTGCTCGGCACCAATCCGACCGGTGCGATCCCGGTGAACATCTCGGTGGTCGACGTCGTTGACGGAGACCCCCACTACGAGTAGTCACTGCAGCGGGAACGGCGGCTGCAGCCACCAGGGTTCGTCGTCGAGGCTCACCTGCGCGACCCACTTGACCCACCAGAAGCCGCGCCGGCCCGGAGCGACCAGCCGGACCGGGGCGCCGTGGCCGGCTGACAGCGGCGCGCCCGCGACGTACGTGGCGAGCACCAGCCGCGGGGCGTCCGCGGCAGGGAGCCGCCTGGTGTAACCGGTCACCGAACGGACGACGATCGACTCGCCCTCGACTTCGCCGAGAAGCCGGTCCAGCCGCACGCCACGCCACTCCTGCTCGGCCCACCAGCCACCGGTGCAGTCGAGAACGGCGCGGACGTCGGTGTCGGCAGCGGCAACCAGCTCGGAGTAGGTGACCCGCCGCGGGTGCCGTTCGGGCAGATGGACGGTCAGCGCGTACGAAGCAGGGTCGAGGTCCGGGACGTCGTCGGTGAACCACTGTGTCACCGGCATCCGGCTCGGCTGACCTGATCCAGCCTCGTACGACCCGGTGCCCCGGCGTCCCGAGCCCGGAAGGCGTGCCACAGAGCTGACGGTCTCAACGGCCGCGTACGCGATGGTCGCCCCGCCTGCCAGCCCCAGCGACTGCAGCGCCGTACGTCGGGAGAGATCCGTACGACGGAGCCGTTGCGGTCGCTGCGCCACGTGCAGGGCGACGGCCGGTACGACGAGGAACGCGGCGCCGACGTGGACGTCGAGTGCGCTGATCCCGGCCACGTCGAGCGGGCCGAGCGTTGCGTGCGCGACCCCCGCGACAAGGCTCGCGACGATGAGGGATGCCAGCGTCAGGGCGCCGAGGTGCGGGCGGTTCCGCCGCAGTCCGCGGCGCGCGACCACCGACTTCCATGGGACGAGCACGACGAGGCCGAGCCCGATCACTCCGTGGAGGGTCGTCACGACGGCAAGCGCGGGAGAGGCGCCGACTCCGAACGCCAGCCAGCCCGTCGCGAACGACGCGGCGAGCAGCACGAGGAGGGCAAGGTTCGTACGCCGCCCGGGCCGTCGGGGACTACTCATGTCCCAAGTCTGCCCGCCCTTGCCATCAGTACGGTCAGACCTACGCGGTGCCCGTGCCGGCTCACCAAGGCGGAATGACCGCGATGTCGAGCTCGTGGCACAAACGTGCCAGCCACTCGAAGTCCTCGGGGAGCAGGAAATCACGTCCCATCCCGGGAACCCCCTCGAGCTCGACCCCTTTCACGCGA
>JACCUS010000142.1 GCA_013811715.1 Nocardioidaceae bacterium | reverse complement strand
GGAACGATCTTCGACGGGTTCACATCGCTCTGCACCTGGTAGTAGTGGTTCTTGACGTGGCGCTGGTTGACGGTGTCACCGAAGCCCGGTGTCTGGCACAGGTCGCGCAGGTAGGCCCACAGCACCTCGTCCTCGGCCAGCTTGTTGCGGTTGCACTTGAAGTGGCCTTGGTACACCGTGTCGAAGCGCACCAGTGTCGTGAAGAGGCGCACGTCGGCCTCCGTCACGTGGTCACCGACCAGATAACGCTGACCTGCCAGCCGGTCGTGCAGCCAGTCCAGGCAGTCGAAAATGGCGTTGTAGGACTTCTCGTAGGCGCGTTGGCTGCGGGCGAAGCCGGCGCCGTACACCGCGTCGTTGAGGTCGCGATAGACCCGGGCCATCACCTCGTCGATCTCGTCGCGCCAGGCCTCGGGATACAGCTCGGGTGCGCCGTCGCGGTGGTGGGCGGTCCACTGCAAGGACATGTCGAGGGTGATCTGGTGGAAGTCGTTTGTGACCAGCTTCCGGCTGGGGATGTCGACCATCGCGGGCACGCTGACGCCGTTCGAGTAGTCGGTGCGGCGGTTGTCGTACGCCTCGTGCAAGAAGCCGACCCCGAGCACGGGGTCGCGGTCGTCGGGGTCGAGGGTGAAGCGCCACGATCGCTCGTCTTGGATCGGGTCGACGATCCCCAGGCTGATGGCGTCCTCCAGCCCCAGCAGCCGGCGTACGAGCACCGCCCGGCTCGCCCAGGGGCACGCGAGCGACGCGATCAGCCGGTAGCGGCCCGCTTCTGCCGGCCACTCGGCCTCAGCGGAGTCGAGGATGCGGTCGTCGAACTCGGACTCGCCATGGGTGTAGGCATCAGCGTTGACAGGCATGTCACCACCTTGTCTGACGACCGCCCCCTATTCAACGTCTGAGGAAGCACCGCCTCACCTGCAGTGGATTGCGGGAAACCTGTCGTCAAACGGGCCCCCTGGACAGCAACTTTCCCGCAAATCGGGGGGAGTCTGCGTCAGTGGAAGCGGCGGCTACCGCGACCAGTTGGCCGGAGGTCAGCCGAGGAGCTCGACCCGGCAGCTCAGCTCAACCAGGTTGGCCGCAGCGGGAAGGACGCGTCGCCGCCCGGGGCGGTCTTCACCGCGAGCACCTGGTGCAGTTGCAAGAAGTTGGTCTCGAAGCCGATGCGCGACCCGGCCATATAGAGACCCCAGACCCGCGCCGTCGCCTCACCCACCTCGGCCACGCACCCGTCCCAGTTGCGCTCCAGGTTCTGGCACCACGCCGCGAGGGTGAGGGCGTAGTGCTCGCGCAGGTTCTCCTCGTGCCGCACCTCGAGACCGACGTTCTGCGCCTCTGTGATGATCCGCCCCGACCCGGTGAGCTCACCGTCGGGGAACACGTAGCGGTCGGTGAACTCCCCCGTGCGGGCGCGCGTCTTGTTGCTGGGCCGGGTGATGCAGTGGTTGAGCAGCCGGCCCCCGTCGCGGAGCTTGGCGCACAGGAACGAGAAGTACGACGGGTAGTTCTTCACCCCGACATGCTCCGTCAGCCCGATGGAGCTCACCGCGTCGTACTCCCTCCCGGGCGCGTCCCGGTAGTCCGCGTGCAGGATCGACACCTGACTGGTCAGCCCGGCGCGTTCGATCACGTCGGCCGCCCACCGCGTCTGCTCGCCGGAGAGCGTCACTGCGACCACCGACACGCCATAGTGCATGGCGGCGTGCCGGGCCATACCACCCCAACCGCAGCCGACGTCGAGCAGGCGCATGCCGGGGCCAAGCTCCAGCTTGCGAGCGACGAGGTCGAACTTCTCCTCCTGCGCCTCTTCCAGGCTGGCGTCGGGCTTGGGGAACACCGCACAGGTGTAGGCCATCGAAGAACCGAGGATCCGCTCGTAGAAGGCGTTGGAGACGTCATAGTGGTGGCCGATCGACTCGGCGTCGCGCCGGCGGGAGTGGCGCAAACCCTCGGCGGTGCGGCGCCAGTGCGGCAGCGTCTCCTGGGGCGGCGGCTCGGGCGGTACCAGCCGCCGCCATCCCAACTCCCGAACGAGCACCGCGAGCTCTCGGGGTGCCGGCCGTCGGAACCGCCACTGCCCGAGGGTCTTCAGCGCCTCGTAGGGGTCGCCGGGGTGGACTCCCTCGATGGCCAGGTCGCCCGCGATGTAGGCGCGCGCCATGCCGAGGTCGCCGGAGGCGGTGGCCAGGTAGCGCAGCCCACGCTCGGACTCGAGGCGCAACGTCATCGGGGAGTCGGCCGGGCCGAAACCGCTTCCGTCGTACGCCTCGAAGCGCATCGGGGCCGTGCCGTCGGTCAGTCTCTCGACCATGTCGGCGATCAACATCAGCGTCCCACCGCCTTGTCGTATAGATCGGTCAGCCGGTGACCGGGGTCGTAGGCATCCTTGACGGCCCGGTAGGTCGGGCCGCCGTACATCTCGGCGAAGGTCGCCTCGTCGTAGTAGGAGTCGGAGTACAACGACTTGTGCCCGCCATGATCGGCGACAGCCACCTCGATCAGCTTGTTGACGTCGCCGTCGGCGCGGCCGGGTCGGATCGGGACCATCCCCCAGAAGCCGACGTTGACGTAGACCTGACGGGGGCTGAGCGGGTACAGCGGCCAGCGGGTGGCCGACCCCGGACCGGTGGGCTCGCGCAGTTGCAACGGACACAGCCATGCCGGCGACATGCCGACGTGCGTGTGGAACCACCGGAGGAAGTCAGCGGTGCGCTCCAGTGGGATCTCGACGTCTTGGACCACCCGCTCGCGATCCGGCTTTCCCCGCCGCCGGTCGATGCGGGCCATCACCTGGTAGCGGTTCTCCCAGCCGACGATGCGGTGGTAGACGTCGCTGCGCCGGTAGCGCGCGGGCCACAGCCGCCGGGCCACCGGGTGCTGCGCGCCGAACGTCCGCGAGCACCAGAACCAGTCGGTGTCCCACCGCCACAAATAGTCGCGGGCGGTCAGCAGGTCGTGCGACCGCTCCCTGATCGACCGGTAGTAGATCTGCTGGCCGGTGTAGTCGCTGGGCGCTGAGGGCCCGGGCCTCGGTACGTCGTCTGACCACCGGCCAAGCGTCAGGTAGGCCTCGGCCGGACCGAACATCACGCCGTCGAGGAAGTCGACGTCCTCACCCAGCCAGGCGCCCTCTGCGCAGATCTGGCCGACGACGTCGGTGAGCTCGTCGAGATCGGCGTACGGCAGATGGCGCAGACCGACGTAACGGCGGGTCTGCTCGAGCTCGATCCGGAGCCGGACCGCGTAGCCGAGGCTGCCGTAGGAGTTGGGAAACGCCTCGAAGAGGTCTGCGTGAGGGCCATCAGGCGTGGCGGTCACGATCTCGCCGTCGCCCGTGACGATGTCCATCTCGAGGACCGACTCGTGGGGGAGACCGCTGCGAAACGACGAGGACTCGATGCCCAGGCCGCTGACGGCGCCGCCGAGGGTGATCGTCTTCAGTTGCGGCACGACCAGCGGCATCAGCCCGTGGAGGAGCGTGGCGTCGACCAGCCGCTCGTAGGTGCACATGCCCTGGACGTCGGCGGTGCCGGACTCCGGGTCGACGGCGAGCACGTCGCTGAGGCCGGAGACGTCGAGCCCGGGGGTGGGTGCCTGCGCACGCGGGCGGAACAGGTTCGAGGTGCGCTTGGACAGCCGGACCGGTTGTCCCGGTGGGATCGCGGCGTACGAGGCGCGCAGGGTGTCGACAGCCGCTGCGTGCGCTTCGGTCTCCGTCCCGACAGTCACCACGGGAGACACTCTAGTCAGACCGGGGCACCCACGCTGGGAACGGGTGCAGTACCGAGCCGCACCACGTGTGGGGGTCAGTTTGCGGGCTGTCGGATTCGGGTACTCCTGGATGGTGAGTGTAAGCGGGAGGGTGTCGGACACCCGTGTCGAGGACGGGGAGGGGGTGCGCCTTCCCTCAGCCCGCGGGCCTTTGACCGAGTACCTGTTCGGGCTGCTCCGCCGCGAAGCCGACGGTGGAGCCGAGGACCTGTCTCGCCTCGTCGATCAGATCCGTGCCCATGTCGATGCCGGCGTCGACCCGTTGGCGCACGAGGACTTCCAGCTGAGCCTGTGGGTGTTGTACGAGCTCCACTACGCCGGCTTCGTCGACGTGCCCGATCGGTGGGAGTGGCACGCCGAGATGCTGGGCCTCCGAGCCATCCTGGAGCAGATCTTCGAATCCCGGTTGCGCGATCAGACGAGCGAGACGGTCACCACGATGGACCCCGGCTCCGCGGACGTGGCCGACGCGCTGTTCGAGCTCGTCGAGTCCTTCGCCTCCCCTCCGCTTGCCCGCTTCGTCCAACGCGAAGCGACCAATGAGCAGGTGTGCGAGTTCTTGATCCACCGCAGCGTCTACCACCTCAAGGAGTCCGACCCGGCGGCATGGGTGATCCCCCGGCTCAGCGGCCGACCCAAGGTCGCGTTGGCAGAGTTGCAGTACGACGAGTTCGGGGCTGGCCGGCTGGCGCGGCTGCACTCCGCCATGTTCGCCGCGACGCTGCGAGCCTGTGGCCTCGACGGAACCTATGGCGCCTACCTCGACCAGGTGCCGGGACTGACCCTGGCGACCACCAACGCGATGTCGCTGTTCGGTCTGCACCGCCGGCTGCGGGGGGCTGCGGTCGGTCACCTGGGCGCGTTCGAGGCGTCCAGCTCGTTGCCGTGCCGGCGCTACGCCGCAGGGCTGCGGCGGCTCGGCTTCCCCGAGCAGGCGGCGGAGTACTTCGACGAGCACGTCGAGGCCGACGCCGTACACGAGCAGCTCGCCCTCCGGGACATTTGCGCCGGGTTGGCGCAGCAGGATCCCGCCACCCTTCCCGACATCGCCTTCGGCGCCGCCACCTGCCTGCACCTGGAGGCGCTCGCCGCCAGCTCGCTGCTCACCCGGTGGGGCCGGCACGAGAGCTCACTGCTCCCCAGCCCGTGGACAAAGGAGGCGATCGGGGCATGAGTGCGAGCTCCCGGAAACCCGCTGACGTCGAGGTCACCTGCTGCGACGGCGGCCCCCTCCTGGTCAGGGGGGCGGCTGTGATCCGCGACGATGAAGGACGGGAGCACCAAGTCACCCGTCCGGTGGTGGCACTGTGCAGGTGCGGCAAGTCCGCGCGGCGGCCATGGTGCGACGGCACCCACAAGTTGGTGCCGAGGCGGCCTGTCCGTCAGTGATCCCAGCCCTGACGGACAGCAAGTGGGTGGCTTCGCGGGTAAGGTGACGCGCACCGCGATTCGCACACACGATGGGGTGCAGATGCAGCTAGGGGCGTTCAACGCGATGCCGGACTCGGATGCGCGGTCGGTGCTCGAACCCTGCCTGGGGGTGTCCCGGTGGGTCGACGAGGTCGTCTGCGCACGGCCGTACGCCGAGCTGGCCGCTCTCACCGCGCAAGCCACCGCGAGCGCGCGACATCTGACCGACCAGGAGCTGAAGTCGGCGCTGTCGCGCCACCCTCGCCTCGGCGAGGCAGTGGCTCCCACCGAGGCGCCCTACTCCGCCCACGAGCAGGCGGGCCTGGGAGTGTCCGATCACGACGCCGCCCGGCGCCTCGCCACGGACAACCGGCGCTACGAGGAGCGCTTCGGGCAGGTCTTCTTGATCAGGGCCGCCGGCCGCTCGGCGGCGGAGGTCTCGACCGAGCTCGAGCGGCGACTCGGCAACGACGAAGCGAGTGAGAGGCGGGAGGTCGTGCGAGAGCTCCGCGAGATCGCGTTGCGCCGGCTGCAGCAGGTGGTGCAGCCGTGAGCCACGTCTCCACCCATGTGCTCGACACCGCTCAGGGGCGGCCCGCGCGAGGCGTCATCGTCGTACTCGAGCACGCACTCGGCGATCCGATCCTGGCCACCGAGGTCACCGACGACGACGGCCGCGTGGCTGCGGTGGGGCCTGACCGGCTCGAGCCGGGCACCTACCGGCTGCGGTTCAACACCGGCGCCTACTTCGCCGACCTCGGGCTCGACGGCTTCTACCCCGAGGTGTGCATCACCTTCGAGGTCACCGAGCCGGGCGAGCGCTACCACGTCCCGCTGCTGCTGAGCCCGTTCGGCTACTCGACGTACCGCGGGAGCTGACGGCGTGGGCATCGTGCTGGGGCCGAACCAGTACGGGAAGGCCGAGAACCGGCTCGTCCGCGTCCGCCGCGACACCCCGCGACACGAGATCAGCGACCTCAACGTGTCGACGTCGCTGCGCGGGGACTTCGCCGCGGCGCACACGTCCGGCGACCAGACCAACGTGTTGCCGACCGACACCCAGAAGAACACCGTTTTCGCCTACGCCAAGTCCAGCGGGGTCGACCAGATCGAGGACTTCGCCCTTGCGTTGGGGCGCCACTTCGTCGACGACATCGAGCCGGTCGAGGGCGCGCGGGTTGAGATCGAGGAGTTCGGGTGGGACCGCATCGAGGTTGCAGGAGTGCCCCACGACCACAGCTTCCTCCGCAACGGCCGCGAGGTGCGGACCACCGCCGTGACGATCGAGGGCACAGGCGAGCGGCAGCAGACATGGGTGGTGTCCGGCCTGCAGGAGCTGGTCGTGCTGAAGTCCTCCGGGTCGGAGTTCGCCGGCTTCCTCGCTGATGAGTTCACAACCCTGGCGGAGACACACGACCGCGTGATGGCGACCTCGCTGACGGTGCGCTGGCGCTACGGCCGGTCCGGCGTCGAGTGGGGTACGACGTACGACGCCGTCCGGGCGACCCTGCTGGAGAGGTTCGCGACGGTCCACAGCCTGGCCCTGCAGCAGACCCTCTACGAGATGGGCGAGGCCGTGTTGCAGCGACAGCCGGCGGTGGCCGAGGTCAGGCTGTCGGCGCCCAACCTGCACCACTTCGAGGTCGACCTGTCGCCGTTCGGGCTCGACAACCCAGGCGAGGTCTTCCATGCCGACGACCGGCCCTACGGGCTGATCCAGGCGTCCGTGCAGCGCGAGGGCGCCACAGACCTGGGCCCCGCCTGGGACACGAACGCTGGATTTTGCTGACCGTGAGGGCGAGAGTGGGAACGAAGCCGAGGGAGGGCCGCCGATGGAGTTCCTAGCGCCGACCAGCCTCGCCGAGGCGGTGGCGGCCAAGGCCGAGCAGCCAAACGCGGTGCCGATCATCGGCGGTACCGACGTGATGGTCGAGCTGAACTTCGACCGCCACCGGCCGCCCGCGCTGATCGATCTCACCAGGGTGCCCGAGCTCTCCGAGTGGGCGCCCGACAACGGGCACATCCGGCTCGGCGCCGGCGTCACCTACACCCGCGTCATCAACGAGCTCAGTGACCTGCTGCCTGGGCTGGCGATGGCTTCACGCACCGTCGGCTCTCCCCAGATCCGGAACCGGGGCACGGTCGGCGGCAACCTCGGCGCGGCGTCGCCGGCCGGTGACTCCCACCCGCCGCTGCTCGCGGCGGGCGCCGCGGTCGAGCTCCTCAGCGTGGACGGCACGCGGACGGTGCCGATCGAGGAGTTCTACACCGGGGTGAAGGAGCACGTCGCCCGGCCGGCCGAGCTGATCTCGGCCGTCCTGGTCACACCGGCGACGGGCCCACAGCAGTTCAGCAAGATCGGCACCCGCAACGCGATGGTGATCGCCGTCTCGGCGTTCAGTCTCGCTCTGCACCCGGACCGCAAGCAGGTCGGAGCCGGCATCGGCTCGGCCGCGCCGACACCGCGACGAGCCGCTGCGGCAGAGACCTGGCTGGCCGAAGCGCTGGAGGCGGACAACCTGTGGGAGTCGCGCGGCCCGCTGCCCGATGCCTTGGCCGCAGAGTTCGGCGAGCATGTCAAGACGGCGGCGGCGCCTATCGACGACGTACGCGGAACCGCCGCCTACCGACTGCACTCGCTGTCGGTGATGGCTCGGCGATGCCTCACCTGGGCCTGGGCCGACTACAGCCGGATCGGGAGGAGCTGACCGATGCGCATCGTGGCGACTGTCAACGGCGAGACCCACGAGGTCGACGACGTCTGGGAGGGTGAGAGCCTGCTCTACGTTCTGCGTGAGCGGATGGGCCTGCCCGGCTCCAAGAACGCTTGTGAACAAGGCGAATGCGGGTCGTGCACGGTCTACCTCGATGGCGTCGCGGCATGCGCGTGCCTGGTCGCGGCTGGCCAGGCGCAAGGCCGGGACATCCTCACCGTGGAGGGCCTCGCCGACGATCTCGGGTTGCACCCGATCCAGCAGGCGTTCATCGACGCGGGCGCCGTCCAGTGCGGGTTCTGCACCCCGGGCCTGATCGTGGCCGCTCACGACCTGTTGCGGCGCGACCCCGACCCCGACGATCCCGAGATCAGGGAGTCGTTGGCCGGCAACCTGTGCCGGTGCACCGGCTACGAGAAGATCCTGGACGCCGTCCACCTGGCCGCCGTCCGGATGTCGAGCGCGGGCGGGCCGCCATGAGCACGATCGTCATCGACGGCTGCGCGGTGGTCACCATGGACGCCGACCGCACCGAGCAAGACACCGGCCACATCATCGTCGAGGGCGGCCGGATCTCCGCCGTGGGCGAGGGGCGGGCACCCCGCGATCTGCCCAGGGCGACGTACGTCGACTCGACCGGCTGCCTTGCCACCCCGGGTCTGGTCAACACCCATCATCACCTCTACCAATGGGTGACCCGAGGCCTCGCGGTGGACGCCGCCTTGTTCGACTGGCTGACGACTCTGTACCCGGTGTGGGGGTGCATCGACGAGGCCACCGTGCGGGCGGCAGCCACCGGCGGGCTCGGCCAGCTGGCGTTGACCGGCTGCAGCACCACCACAGACCACCACTACGTCTTCAGCGCCGGTGCGGGTGACCTGCTCGGCGCGGAGATCGCCGCGGCCAGAGCCATCGGGCTCCGCTTCCTCCCGACCAGGGGGTCGATGGACCTGGGCCAGAGCCGAGGCGGGCTGCCGCCCGACCACATCGTGGAAGACATCGACACCGTCCTCGCCGCGACTCAGACCGCGATCGACGAGCACCACGACCCTGGCCCCGACTCGATGCTACGGATCGGGGTGGCGCCCTGCTCCCCGTTCTCGGTGACGCGGGAGCTGCTCCAGCAATCCGCGGCCCTGGCCCGGGACAAGGGCGTCCGACTGCACACCCACCTTGCCGAGACGACTGACGAGGACGACTACTGCCGCGAGCACTTCGGCTCCACGCCGGCGGAGTACGTCGAGTCGCTCGGCTGGCTCGGCCCGGACGTGTGGTTCGCTCACGCCGTCCACCTCGACGACAAGTCCATCGGCAGGCTCGCGGAGAGCGGCACTAGCGTCGCGCACTGCCCCTCGTCCAACGGGCGCCTCGGCGCCGGCATCTGCCGCAGCCGGGACCTGCGTGAGGCCGGAGTGCCGGTCGGACTCGGCGTAGACGGCGCCGCGTCGAACGAGGCCGGCTCGCTGCTGACCGAGCTGCGTCAGGCCGTCCTCTTCGCCCGGGCGATCGGGGGGTCCGACGCCTTGACCGTCCGCGGGGCGCTGGAGATGGCCACGATCCGTGGCGCCAGGGTGCTCGGATGGGACGACCAGACCGGGTCACTCGAGCCGGGGAAGCTGGCCGACGTCGCATTGTGGCGTCTCGACACGCTCGCGCACATCGATATCGCCGACCCGGTGGCGGCGCTGGTGCTCGGCGCCCCTGCGCCACTGGAGTTGCTGCTCGTGCAGGGCATGCCCGTGGTCGAACAGGGGCGGCTCGTCAACCTCGACGAGTACGCCGTCGCTCGTGAGGTCCGTGCCGCGAGCACCGCCCTGCTGGCCCGGGCGGGAGTCACCTCATGACAGCAATGATGGGTCCGACGGCCGCGTCGACGCCTACGGAGACGCAGCCGCGCAGCCCAGCAGTCGCCCCGGACGCCCCGCCGGACAACGCGATCGGCGGTGTCGGCGAGAGCCCGCAACGGCCCGACGCCACCCTCAAGGTCACCGGCGAGTTCGCCTACGGCAGCGACCTGTGGATGGACGACATGCTGTGGGGGGTCACGCTTCGCAGCCCACACCCGTACGCGCGGATCCGCGGCATCGACATCGGCGCGGCCCTCGCCACCGCGGGCGTGTTCGCCGTACTCACCCACGAGGACGTGCCCGGAGAGAAGGTCTACGGCCTCGAGATCGCCGACCAGCCGGTGCTGGCTATCGACACCGTCCGCTACGAGGGCGAGCCGGTCGCGCTGGTGGCCGCCGACCATCCCGAGATCGCCCGCCAGGCGGCGAAGAAGATCACGGTCGACTACGACGTGCTCGAGCCGGTGACCGACCCGCGGACGGCGTTGGGGCACTCGGGGTCGAGCCAGATCCATGGAGCTCCGGCCGGCGAGGTGAGCGGGCTGAGCCGGGAGAGCGCCCACCTGCACCCGGAGGGCAACCTGGTGCGGCACCTGAAGGTGCGCAAGGGCGACTCCGACGGCACCGCCGACGTCGTCGTCGTGGGCGACTACGAGGTGGGCATGCAGGACCAGGCGTTCCTCGGGCCGGAGGCGGGACTCGCCGTCCCCGACGGGGAAGGCGGTGTCGACCTCTACGTCGCCACCCAGTGGCTGCACGTCGACCAGCGCCAGATCTGTGCCGCTCTCGGTTTGACTCCCGACCGGGTGCGACTGACCCTGGCCGGCGTTGGCGGAGCTTTCGGCGGCCGGGAGGACCTGTCGATGCACGTGCACGGCTGCCTGCTGGCGCTGCACACCGGCAAGCCGATCAAGATGTCCTACAACCGTGAGGAGTCGTTCTTCGGCCACGTGCACCGGCACCCCGCGAAGCTGCACTACGAGCACGGTGCGGATCGCGACGGAAGACTCGTCTACGTCAAGGCCGCCATCTACCTCGACGGCGGTGCGTACGCCTCCTCCACACCTGCCGTCGTCGGCAACGCGGGCACGATGGGATGCGGCCCCTACGTCGTGCCCAACGTCCACATCGACGCGTACGGCGTCTACACCAACAACCCGCCCTGCGGGGCGATGCGCGGCTTCGGGTCGGTGCAGGCGGCGTTCGCCTACGAGGCGCAGATGGACAAGCTCGCCGGCGCGCTCGGGCTCGACCCCGTCGAGGTGCGGGTCCGCAACGCCATGCACGAAGGCGCGGAGGCGCCCACCGGGCAGGTCATCGACAGCGCCGCCCCGGTCGCGGAGCTGCTGCAGCGGCTGCAGGCGATGGCGATGCCGGCGGAGAACGGCGCCGAGCTCGACCTGCGGCGGATGCCCGGTGGCGTCTCCAACACGACCCATGGCGAAGGGGTACGGCGCGGCGTCGGCTACGCGGTCGCCTACAAGAACGTCGGCTTCTCCGAGGGGTACGACGACTACTCCACCGCCCGCGTGCGGCTCGAGGTCGTGGGCGGGGCGCCACATGTCACTGTGCACACCGCCTCCGCCGAGGTAGGCCAAGGACTCGTCACCGTCGAGCAGCAGATCTGCCGCACCGAGCTGGGCGTCGACACGGTCGTCGTTCACCCCAAGGACACCCGGGTCGGCTCGGGGGGATCCACCTCGGCGTCCCGCCAGACGTATGTCACTGGCGGCGCGGTGCGAAGCGCCTGCCAGCAGGTCCGGGAGCGGGTGTTCGAGCTGGCGCGCGCGTACCTCGGCCACCCGATCCACGACCTGCGTCTCGATGCCGGCATGGTCGTCTCCGCCGCCGTTGGCACGTTGGCCTCCCTCGCCGACGTGCTCGGCAAGGGAGCGGTCGAGGAGACCGTCGAGTGGCGGCACCGCGAGACCGAGCCGATCGATCCCGAGACCGGACAGGGCTTCGCCCACGTGCAGTACGCGTTCGCCGCGCACCGGGCGGTCGTCGACGTCGACGTCGAGCTCGGCCTGGTGAAGGTGGTCGAGCTGGCGTGCACCCAAGACGTCGGTAAGGCGATGAACCCCGACGCGGTGCTCGGGCAGATCCAGGGCGGCAGCACCCAGGGGATGGGACTGGCGCTGATGGAGGAGATCGTGATCGCCGACGGCAAGATCAAGAACGCGTCGTTCACCGACTACCTCATCCCCACGATCCTCGACATGCCGCCGGTCACATCGCGCATCCTAGAGCTGGGCGATCCCGAGTCGCCCTACGGCGTCAAGGGGGTTGGTGAACCGCCCGCGATCTCCTCCACCGCAGCCGCGGCTGCAGCTCTCAGGGCAGCCAGCGGGAAACCACTGCGGCGTGTTCCGGTGCGCCCGGACGACATCGTGGGTCTGTCGTGAGATCGAGGGCGCGACTCATTGCGGTGGCGCGCGGCGATCAGCCGCCCGACTTGGTGGTTGCGGGCGCGTATGTGTTCTCCGCCTTCACCAAGGAATGGATCGAAACCGACGTCGCCGTTGCCGACGGACGCATCGCGGGACTCGGGCAGTTCGATGGGGGCGAGCGCATCGATGCCTCGGGGCTCTATCTCGCGCCCGGCTTCATCGACGCTCACATGCACATCGAGTCATCCAAGCTGATGGTCGACGAGTTCGTGCGCGCGGTGCTCCCGCACGGAACCACCGCCGTGGTTACCGATCCTCACGAGATCGCCAACGTCCTTGGTACAGACGGGATTCACTGGCTGCTCGATGTCTGCGAGGGCCTCCCCGTCGAGATCTTCGTGATGGCGTCGTCTTGTGTACCGGCGTCGGACTTCGAGTCTCCCCGTCGTGCGCTCACCACCGGCGACATGGAGTCGATCCTGCGCCGCTCGCATGCTCTGGGAGTCGCCGAGATGATGAACTACCCAGGCGTCATCGCGGGCGACGAAGCTCAACTCGACAAGCTCGAAGTCAAGGGAGCCACCCACATCGACGGCCATGCCCCCGGGGTGAGGGGCCGGGCGCTCGACGCCTATCTTGCCGCCGGCATACGCTCGGACCACGAATCAACCACCTATGAAGAAGCACTCGAGAAGCGGCGCAAGGGGATGTGGGTGCTGATTCGAGAGGCTTCGAACGCCCGCAACCTGGAGGCGCTCGTGCCCCTCGTGAAGAACTTCGGGCCCGACTTCTGCGCCTTCTGCACCGACGACCGCGAGCCCGACTTCCTGGTGCGGGAAGGTCACATCAATCAGATGGCGCGGGCCGCGGTCCAGCAGGGTCTCTCGGCGGAAGACGCCATCCTGCTGTCCTCGCTACACCCTGCTCTCTATCACGGGCTTGAGGACTCGGGCGCGATCGCGCCGGGCTTCAAGGCCGATTTCCTACTGCTCGAAGGCCTCGAGAGCTTCCGCCCACTGTCGGTCTTCAAGGCCGGGCGGCTGGTAGCGGAGGGGGGCCGGGCGCTGCCGTTTCCCGCCGCCGATGTCCCGCTGTGGGTGCGGCATTCGGTGCGCCTGCCCTCCGTATCTCCTGAGAGCTTCACGATCTCTGTGAGCAAGCCCCGGATGAGGGTGATCGAGATCATCCCGGGACAGTTGCTCACGAACTGCGTTGTTCGCCGGCCGCATGGCAATGGGGGCCGGGCTCTCGCCGATCCCGAAAACGACCTGGCCAAGATCGCCGTGATCGAGCGCCACCACGCAACCGGCAGGATCGGGCTGGGCTTCGTCGAAGGTTTCGGGCTGAAGCGGGGGGCGTTCGCCTCGACGGTCGCCCACGATGCTCACAACGTCGTGGTGGTGGGGATGAACGACCACGACATGGCGCTGTGCGCACTGAGGCTCCAGGCGATGGGCGGTGGCATCGTGGTGGTCGCGGACAATCAGGTGCTGGCCGAGCTCCCCCTGGCGGTCGCCGGCCTGTTGTCTGAGGAACCGTTTGAAACTGTGGTCGAAAAGCTCGACGCCGCGCACTTAGCGCTGGCCTCACTGGGGGTCGAGATCGAATCGCCATTCATGACCCTGAGCTTCCTCGCCCTCTCAGTTATCCCCAAGCTCAAGATCACCGACCGGGGGCTGGTCGACGTCGACGAGTTCGCGCTGGTGCCGCTCGAGCTCGACTAGCGCGCCCCAACCCCCGCCGAGTGGTCGTCGGATGCTCCATATGGGTCGGCCGTCACTCAGCGACCACTCGTCAAGAGATGGAAAGGGCGACGCCCCCGTCTCAGCCGGGGGCGCGGTGCCCTCTTGTGCTACGGCCCGCTCTAGCCTTTCGGGGGTTCTTCTGCTCCCCTTGTACCAGAGCCAATCCTCACGAAGATCGAGCTACCACCCTCGACGACGGTGCCAAGACGCAGGTTGCGCTTGTCGGCGACCTTGCGGCCGATGCGCAGCGCTGCACCGACATTGTTGTTGGGGATGTCCGTGCGCATCTTCTCGAGCAAGTCGTCGAAGGAAGCCGCCCCGCCCACAATTCCTGTGTGGTGACCGGGTCCGCCGTAGACCTGTATATCGCCATCGCGCCGAGCGTCCTTGGGCACCCGCACGGCGAGCTCCACGACCTTCTTGGAGAGATTCTCGTCGTAGGGATTGAGGGTCACACGCAGGGCGATGCGCGAGCCGGGTTTCGCTCGCACCTTCCGGGTCTTCTCGAAGGGTGAGCCGTCGACCGACACCAGAACCTTCGAAACCGCGAACTGGCGGATCGCCTCGCGCACGGTGACGTTCGAGAAGTCGACTCCGGTGAACGTGATGTCCTCGAAGTTCTGGAACGCGAGCCTGAAAATCATTTGGTCAAACTCATGGATGGCCTCGTAAGGCAGGTCGTATTGAGTCGACACCATGTTGCTGCGGGTCAGCCTCCACGGACTGCCGTCCGCTCTCGTACCCCTGACCGTCCACTCGACGTCGCCGCTGCCCCCCGAGTACTGGTCCATCGTGCCGATGATCTGGAGATACTCGTGAAACGACGACAGGAACGGAAAGATGAACTCGTCGTCGCTTGGAACTACATCGGTCTGGCCGTCCTGCGTGCG
>JACCUS010000131.1 GCA_013811715.1 Nocardioidaceae bacterium | reverse complement strand
CGCTGCTCGTCCGCGCGGTGCAGCACGTTCTCCAGCACCCGCCCGTCGAGCTGCCGGACGCGTGGGTCGAACTCACCAGGCTGCCCTTGGGGCGCGCCGATGTCTTGCCGGTTGACCAGCTGCGAGGAGATCACCACGGGTGCGTTGCCGTTCAGCATCCGCACCTCGAACTGGAAGGCGGCCAGGTGGCGGTAGCGCAACGAGACCAGTCGCCGGGAGCGCACCTCGACCCGCTTGCCCGACGGGGTCTCCCACACGACGCGGCGGTCCAGCGTTCCCGACCGGAAGTCGAGGACCCTCTCGTAGGAGGAGGTGTACGCGGTCGGCAGGAACAGAGGCTCGTCATCGACGTACAGCTTGATCATCTTCGCATCGGGCACGTCGACGATGGTCTGGCCGGTCCTGGCGAGCCCGAACGCCTGCTCCGCATGGGCGATCGGCCACGTCTCGTGAAAGCCGGCGATCAGCGTGCCGTGCTCGTGGGACGGCCTGCCCTCCTCGTGGTTGCCCCGAAGGCCGAGGTGCCCGTTGGCGACGCTGAACAACGTCTCGGTCTGTGCCAGGTGGTGTTCGGTGAACCGGCGCTCGATCAGCCGCCAGGGATCCTCGGGGTAGTCGTGGCGGGGTAGCTGAACCGGTTCCCGGCGTTGCACGATCCTCCTTCGCCAAGCGATGCAGCCGCCGGAGGCAGCAGCCGGCGAATGCGTCGAGACACACCAGCGTGATCATATCCAGTTGGGTCACTCGCCGCCGGAGTCCTGCTCATCCAGCCAGGCGAGCACGGACTGGTTGTGCTCGCCCAGCGTGGGCGGCGGCAGGTGCCGCTCGCGCCCTCCGGCGTACGGCAGGTCGTCGAAGCGCAGTGCCGGACCGGGCAGCTGTAGCGGCCCCGCCGTCGAGTGGTCGACGTCGATGATCAGGCCCTGTGACTTGGTCTGCTCCCAGGCGTAGACGTCGTCGATCGCCCGGACCTTGCCCGCCGGGACCCCCGCGCGGGCAAGCTCGGCCAGCCAGTGCTCGGTGCCGTCGGCGGCGAACGCGGACTCGATGAGGCCAGTCAGATCCCGGCGTCGACCCACCCGGAGCACATTGGTGGCGAACCGCTCGTCGGCTGCGTCCAGACCGACGATGGGCGCGAAGGCGCGCCACAGACTCTGACTACCGCAGCACACCTGGACGGGCGCGTCCGCCGTCTTGAACAGTCCGTAGGGGCTGATCGACGGGTGCGCGTTGCCGATCGCCTCCGGCACCTCCCCACCCACGGTCCACCGCGTTCCCTGGTAGGCGTGGACGCCGACGATGGCCGAGAGCAGGCTGGCCCGGACCACCCTGCCCCTGCCGGTGGCGGCGCGCTCGTGGAGCGCAGCCACCACGCCGTACGCGCCGTACATCCCCGCCAGCAGGTCACCGATCGGAAGCCCGACCTTCGTCGGCTCGGCGGCCGAGGCACCGGTGAGGCTCATCAGCCCGGCCTCGCCCTGGGCGATCTGGTCGTACCCGGCGCGGCCGCCCTCGGGGCCGTCATGGCCGAAGCCGGTGATCGACAAGACGACGAGGCGGGGGTTGATCTCGTGCAGCTGGGGCGTGGAGAACCCGAGGCGGTCCAGCACTCCTGGGCGGAAGTTCTCGGTCAGCACGTCGGCGTGCGCGACCAGCCGCCGCAGCATCGACTTCCCCTCCTCGCTCTTCAGGTCGGCGGTCACCGATTCCTTGTTGCGGTTGCAGCTCATGAAGTACGTCGACTCGCGCTCGCCGTCGCCGCCCACGAACGGCGGCCCCCACCCGCGGCTGTCGTCTCCCGACTCCGGCGACTCGACCTTGATCACGCGAGCCCCGAGATCGCCGAGCATCATGGCGGCGTGCGGGCCGGCGAGAGCACGGGTGAGGTCGACGACGACGATGTCACTGAGCAGGCTGGTCACGTGGCGACTCTACGGGCGACGGACGAGGGGGATCGTCGCTGCGGCTTGCCCACTGGGCGGGACCTGCCGCGAGGGCGCGAAGGACTGGCCAGCTCAGCACGGCCAACAGCGCGGCGAGGGCGGCGACGGCGAACATCGCGCCGGGAAGCTCGACCGCGTCGGCCCATCGACCCACGTACACCGGCCCCGCAAGGAAGCCGAGATAGGCCACCGTGGTCACGACCGACGTGGCGGCACCCCGAGCCCGTTCGTCGGTGTGGCGGGCGACGATGCTGAGCAGTGTCGGGAAGAGGACTGCGGTGCCGGCGGCAGCCAGCGACAGCCCGACCTGCGCCATCAACACGTTAGACGCGGTCGCGACCACCGCCGTACCCGCAGCAGCGGCGGCTGAGCCGGTGACGAGGATGGCGCTGGCATGCCGGGTGTGGACGGTGCTGACGGCGAAGCGAGTGACAGCGACGACCGCAGCGAAGACCGCTGGCCCGGCAGCAGCGACCCCGGCGCCCGCGTCGAGGACGTCGACGAGGTAGACCGCGCTCCAGCTCTGGTGGGCGTTCTCCACGGCGAAGGCCAAGGCGGCCAGTACGCCGACGACGAGCAGCGGCAGCAGGCGCAGGCTCGGCCGGCTCGGACGACTTGCCTGACCGACACCCGGCGGCTGTGCTTCGTCAACGCCGTCGCCGGCGTCGAGGGCGACGATCGCACCCGCCGCGGCGGCGGCCAGGCCGACGAGCAGGAACGGAGTCACGACGGGGGCGCCGACACCGTGCATCAGCCCGGCGACGAGACTGGCGAAGACGACCGCCGCCGAGAAGACCGCGTGGGAACGGGTGATCACCGGCCGCGTGGTGGCCTGCTCCACCGAGCCGGCGGCAGAGTTGATCCCCACGTCGGCGGCGCCCGAAGACGCCCCGACCAGCGCCAGTCCCGCGGAGAGCGTCCATAGGTCCGACGCGATCGCGGCCAGCAATACGCCCGCGGCGCCCAGCGACACCAGCAACACCGCGGTGGCGCGGTGGCCCCATCGGTCGACGGCTCGGCCGGCGACCTGCATGGCAGGCAGCGCGCCCGCGCCGACGAAGAGCAAAGCGGTGCCGAGCTGCCCGTCGGTGACCCCGGCCTGGTCGCGCACAGCCGGCACGGATGCTCCCCACACACCCCAGAACGCGCCGAACACCGCGAAGCCGAAGTAGGGCGTGCGTGCCGTCACGCCGGTCGATGAGCGGGCCACACGTCCAACATTGCCAGCCCGAGGCCGGCGGCGGAGGAGTCAGCAGTCGATGTGGGCGCCGCCGACCGCGCGGCTGCGGCCGCGGAACTCGGCGACGATTTGGTCGCCGCAGGTGACCCGCACATCGTAGATGCCGTTGCGTCCGAAGCGATGCCGCTCGGTCGCCGCGGCCACGAGCAGGTCACCCTGATGGGCAGGCGCGGAGAAGACGATGTCGCACGCCTGGGCGACGGTACGCTCGTTGCGCGAGTTGCAGGCGAACGCGAACGCCGAGTCGGCGAGGGCGAAGATGAAGCCGCCATGGGCGGTGCCGTGGCCGTTGGTCATGTCGTCGCGCACGGGCATCGAGAGGGTGGCGGTGCCGGTCGCGACCCGGTTCAACACCATGCCCATTTTCTGCGAGGCGGTGTCGTCGGCCCACATCACCTCAGCACATCGCCAGGCGAGCTCGTCCGGTGTCACAGCGGCTTCTCCATCATCACCGTCTCGTGGCCGTCGGTTTGGGCCAGATGGCCGATGTCGCGGTAACCCCGGTGGCGGTGGAAGGCGAGCGACTCGACGTTGGGTGGCTCCGAGTTCACCTCGCAGAGCATCCTCCCGCGCGGAGCGGCGCGCGCCTCCAGGTCGTCGTACAGGAGTGTCGCGATGCCCCGGCGCCGGAAGTCGCCACCGACGGCGATCCGGTCGAGGTAGAGGAAGTCGTCGAAGCGGGCGGCGTGCCAGCCGTAGTTGATCGACTCGTACGTCGCCCCCGGTGCGTACGCGACCGCGAACGCAGCCACCGTGTCGTCGACCTCACAGACCACGACGTGTGCGGCCTCGGCGCGATGCCTCGACAGGCCTTCGTAGTCGAGCGGACTCAGGGCCGAGGCGGCTTCGTGGTTGAGAGCGATCACCGCGGGGACGTCGGCGTCCTCCAGGGGCCGGATCTTCACCTGGGAACCCTCTCACACCCAGCTCCGGCGGGTGATCTTGCTCTGGGTGTGACGGAGTAGGCTCAGCGATGCAGCCGACCTGTCATACCGAATCCTGCCGAGGTGCACTCCATGAGCCATGTCGCCGCCGACCTCTTCGCCACTCACCGCTCGATGCTCGACGACGCCGTCGAGGCGGTCGGGTCACGCGGCTACTTCAGCGCGTTCCCCGAGTCGCCCAGCCCCAGGGTGTACGGCGAGACCGCGGCCGCCGACGGGGCAGCCGCCTTCGACGCGCTGCTCGGCCAGGAGTTCCCGGTCGCCGCGCCTGGAGCCAATGGGGCGGTGGCGACCGAGAAGTCGCCGTACGGCAAGGCCCTCGACGTGCGCTACCCGCGGGTCACCGCCGACGGTGTGCCAGACCTGGTCGCCGCCGCCGGAGCGGGCCTCGTGGCGTGGCGAGACGCCGGGATCGAGGCGCGGGTCGGAGTCGGTCTGGAGGTGCTCAAGCGTCTGCACGCAAGGGTCTTCGAGCTCGCCAACGCCGTCATGCATACCTCCGGACAGGCGTTCGTGATGGCCTTCCAGGCCGGCGGCGCGCACGCGCTCGACCGCGCGCTGGAGTCGATCGCCTACGCCTACGCGGAGATGACCCGGGTGCCGACTACCGCGATCTGGGAGAAGCCCGGGCGGGACGCGTCGATCCGGATGGAGAAGACGTTCACCGTCGTGCCGCGCGGACTCGCGCTGGTCGTCGGCTGCAACACGTTCCCGACGTGGAACTCCTGGCCGGGGCTGTTCGCCTCGCTGGTCACCGGCAACCCGGTGATCGTGAAGCCACACCCGGGCGCGGTGCTGCCGCTCGCGATCACCGTGCAGGCGTGTCAGGAGGTGCTGGCCGAGGCAGGCTTCGACCCGCATCTGGTGACGTTGGCGGCCGAGGACCCGGCCGACGGGCTGGCGGCGGTGCTCGCGGTGCGCCCGGAGGTCAAGCTGATCGACTTCACGGGCGGGAACGCGTTCGGCGACTGGCTGGAGGACAACGCCCGCCAGGCGTCCGTCTTCACCGAGAAGTCCGGAGTCAACACGGTCGTGCTCGACTCGACCGACTCCTTCAAGCAGATGTGCTTCAACCTGGCCTTCTCGCTCGCGCTGTATACGGGCCAGATGTGCACGGCGCCGCAGAACCTGTTCCTCCCGGCGCGGGGGATCGAGACCGACGACGGCCACAAGTCCGTCGACGACGTGGTCGCAGGGCTGGCCGGCGCGTTGACGAAGCTCGTCGGCGACGACGCGCGGGCCGTCGAGCTGTTGGGCGGTGTCGTCAACGAAGGCGTGCTCGAGCGACTCGAGCGGGCCGGCTCCGGCGACGGGAAGGTGGCGATCGAGTCGCGGCAGGTCACGCACCCGGCCTTCGCCGACGCGGTCGTGCGTACGCCGGCCGTGGTGACTCTGGAGGTGAGCGACCGGTCGACGTACGAAAGCGAGACCTTCGGCCCGGTCGCCTACCTGATCAAGACCGAAGGCACGGCCGAGTCGATCGAGGTCTTCCGCCGGACTGCGACAGAGCATGGCGCCATGACCGCCTCGGTCTACACGACAGACGAGTCGGTTGTGGCCTCGATGCGCTCCGCCGCACTCGACGCGGGGGTCGCGCTCAGCGAGAACCTCACCGGCCAGATCTTCGTCAACCAGTCGGCGGCGTTCAGCGACTTCCACGGCACCGGCGCCAACCCGGCCGCCAACGCCACGTTCACCGACGGGGCGTTCGTCGCCAGCAGGTTCCGCTTCATCCAGTCCCGCCGCCACATCTGACTTGTCAGAACGCGGGCGGCCTATAACGCGCTCACGTTCTGACAAGTCGTGGGACACCCATGGCTGCGAGGTCGGCCATGAGTGCCGCCCCCTCCAGTCTCACCTCGGAGGCCGCGGCTCGCAGGACTCGGCGGCCGCTGATGACCACCTTGCGTTCCCGCTTCATGTCGGCTGTCCAGTGCTCGACGTCGAGGTGGTGCGTGCCGTCGATCTCCAAGACGACGACGGCGCCGTCGTCGAGGTGCCACTCGCAGTCGAGATAGCGCCGCCGCCCGCTGGGGTCACGGCGGCTGCGCTGGCGATCAGGTGGCTGGAGACCGAATCTGCGGCACAGAGCGGCCATGTCGATCTCACCCAGTGACTCGGCGCCGCCGGCGATGTCCTTCAGGGCGAGCCGCATGTGTCTCTTGTGCCGGACGCGCCCGACCTTGGCCAGCGCCTCCTCGAGGTGGCTGACGGTGCAGACTCGCTGCTGGACGGCGGCGGCAAGCACGGTGATCGCGAACCGGGGCCAGGGCTGCCAGGCAGCCGCGTCGATCGCAGACCGGGCTCGTTCGGTGCACGGGAACCCGCGATAGACCGTGATGTGGCGCTCGTCGAACCGTCGCGACTCGTGCACCTTGACGCCGGGCAGGTCAGCGCACTTGTTGCCACGGGGAACGACGATGTGAATCGACTCGGCCTCGGCGGCGAAAGCCCGGAAGCCACACATCTGGAGCGATGTGTGGCTGGCCAATGCACTGGGAATGGCCGCGTCGAGTAGGGCGATCCACATCAACTGACGTCGATTCGGTGCGGCGTTTTGCAGCAGCATCACGTCTCGGGCCCAAGGCGTCCAGCGCTCGGCTTCCACCTGGCTGTCGACGTACGCCTGGGTGATGCCCGCACGCGCTAACTGCGCACGGGTGAGGACGCCGGCCTGGGACAGGGCCAGATGGGTGATCTGGGGGCATCGTCGCAGGCCGGCGTACATGCCAGCGAGTGTGCCGACGCGGCGACCGCCGGCGCTGCGCCAGATGGCACTGCTGTGGACAACCACCAGCGTGGCGTCAGCTGTGCACCCCGACTTGTCAGAGCGTCAAGGGGCTATAGGACGCCGACGTTCTGACAAGTCAGAGGGGGCCGCCGCGGTAACCGGCAGTGGTCGCCCGTTGCGTTGCCCGCAGCCGCGACTTGCTGTTGTGACGCATGACGAGCAGAACGATCAAGACGACCAGGCCGACGAAGCCCAACACCAACGGCACCACAACCCCCCACAGCACCCGCACCGCAACAGCTCCGACGTCGAGCCGCTGGCCGATGCCCAGCGCGTTGTCGCCCACGCCGCAGCTCAGCCGGTAGGCGCCCGGCTTGATCCCTTCGGGTGTGGACGCGAGCGCGTAGAACGTGGGGCCGGCAGCGTCGAGGCTGAACTCGGCGTCGAAGGACTCGAGCGGGATCGGTCGCGTGCCCGGCGCGGACAGCAAGCAGCCCCCGACCGCCAGCCTGCTGGTGGAGTAGACGGTCAGGCCATCCTCGGGGACGGTCACCTGGGAGTCGTTCGCCACGGGGTCGACACCCTTGTTGATGAAGTCAGCGAAGGAGACCACCACCGCGATAACCAGGCCGAGGCTCACCAACAACAGACCGATGGGGATGATGTACCAGCCCGCCGCTGGGCGCACCTTCGCGCCGTGTGGTTGGCTCGTCGTCATGGGTCCAAGTGTGTCATCGCGCGAGGTCTCGTTGGGCGCGCTGCGCCGGAGCGGTCTCGTGAACTCGTGAACTCCGGCCCGCCAACCCGTGTCTGAACCGATCAAATGCGTGGTTCGGGGCTAGTTTTGACCAGTAGCGCAAACCTCGAAGGGAGACCCTGATGGCTATCGGACTTGGTGTGGTGCTCGTTGTCGCCGGCGCGGTGTTGATGTGGGCGATCGAGTTGAACATCGAATTCATCGACGACTTCACCCTCGGCCTGATCCTGCTGCTCGCGGGGATCGGGGCCATCGTGATCTCGCTGATCATCAACGCCCAGCGCAGCCGCAGCAAGACGACGCACGTCGAAGAGCGCCGGCACGACCGAAACTGAGGCTGCTCCACGCGCGCAGGCGGTCGCCCCGCGGCGAACCGTCATCAAGGAACGCCGTACGCCGTCCGCGCGGCGGGGTCTTCTGACAAACTTGGGCCATGCGAGTGTCCGCCAAGTCCGACTACGCGCTGCGGGCGCTGATCGAGATCGGCTCCCGCAGCGACGGCGCCCCGGTGTCGGCGGAGGAGCTGGGACGGTTGCAAGACATCCCGCACGGTTTCTTGCAGGCGATCTTGGCCGACCTGCGCCGGGCCGGGATCGTCATCAGTGTGCGAGGGCAGAGCGGCGGCTGGAGGCTGGCGCGTCGGGCGACCGAGGTTTCCGTGGCCGACGTCATCCGGGCGGTGGACGGGCCACTGGTCAGCGTTTACGGGCTGCGTCCCGAGGCGGTGTCCTACAACGACTCGGCCACGGTCCTTCAGCTGGTGTGGATCGCTGCGAGAGCCAACCTTCGAGAGGTCTTCGAGCGTGTGACCGTCGCGATGCTGGCCGATGGCGAGCTACCCGATGACGTACTGAAGCTGACAACGGGCGAGGACGCCTGGCGGCCGCACTGACGCTCACCGGGTGGGCGGTCGACGATCAGAGGTCGAGCACGCGGCGCTTGGTATGGCCAGGGCTGTGAGGCACTGCGACAGACTTTGGGCATGACTACCCCGGACGTGCGCATCCGCGAGTATCAGCCCTCCGACAGACCTGCCGCGCTTGCCCTGCCGCCGCGGCAGTCGGGGTAGCGGCAGCCTGGCGAGACCAAGACGCCAGCTGTCCCCGACGGTCGCGTGTTCGGACACAGTGGCCTCGACCTGCCCCGCAGACGCGTTGGCGGGTTGTGCAGGTATCTGGTGGCTGGGGACCCGCGTATCCCGCCAAACCACGGGCCTCGACCGCCGCCAGGCGTTCGGCTGGACAGGTTCGACTCGACCGCCGCCGGACCCCGTCTCGCCTGCCTGCATTGCGGGAAAGTTGCTGTTTCCAGGTCAGGATCCGAACAAGTTTCCCGCAACTGGCGGGGGGATGGGTGGTAGTTCCATTGACTGGGCCGCAGCGGTCGCGCCGGGCCGGCAGCGTGGGCCTGCACCCCCACAAAGCTTGCGGCTGTGCCCTCTAGCGCCGACGGCGTTAAAGATGTTTGGAGAACCTGCGGCACGAGTGCACACGCTCGAACTCCGCACGCAGCGCACCTTCATGCTCCGCCCAGGCGTGGAAGAAGCCGCCGCGTGGCCTGAGATCCGTCCTCATGCCGAAGGCGCCAACAGCCTCATCGGCGGACGACGCGTAGACGTGCAGGTAACGCATCGTTTCCTCGAAGCCGAGTGCCCGGTACCAGTTCAGTGCGGCTCGGTCGTCCCTGGTCCAGGCGTGGACCTGATCGGCGCCGCGGCTCTGCAGCCGAGGATAGATCCTCTGCATGAGCGTCCGCCCGATGCCGCAGCGGCGATGATCCGGATGCACGGCAACCGTTTCGATGGTCGATTCGACTCCGTCCATGCGCGCGTCGAGCAGTCCCGCCGTCGTGCCATCCACGACGGCGACGATCTGCAGGTCGCCGTCCCGGGCAGGCTTGCGGGTGAGGACATCGTCGAAGTAGGACGTGTCCAAGAAGGCGAGGACGCGACATCGGATCCACTGTGCTTCGTCGGTCGCCGAGTAGTCCCGCACCTGCCGCGGCTTGCCAGCGTCGCCCACCAACGGCCTCGCACTTTTCGGTCGCCGCTGCGGCCAGCAGTTCGGACAATGTTCACGAATCCGAAAGCCTGCCCAGGACGAGAAGCATGTTAGACATAGGTGTGGGGCTCCTCAAAGTATGAGTTTGAGGAGCCCCACGACGGGCGGAGTGAATGTGACGTCTCCGTCCTCGCGGTCGGCCCGTCAGACCCCGCCAGCCTCGTCACCGGCTGACGCAGTGAGTCTCCTCACCAGTTGGATCCTCGGGTTTCCTTCCGGTCCCGCCTCCCCTTGCGAGAAGGCGTAAGAAGATTTCTACCCGCCTCGCCACCATGGGCACAACCCTTTGCGGCAAGGAGTTTCAGATTTTCTCGGTCGTCGGCGTGTCGCCCACAGATCGACCGTTCTCCTCCACAGGAGAGCGGGGTTTCTCCACAGGGACGCAGGGGTGTCTGTGCATATCGGCCCGTTAGGCTCTTGGATCATGAAGGGCGACGAGCGAGGCGGCCCGGCGAAGGCGAACCCGGAGGCGCTTGCCGAGCTCACCCGGCTACGCGACAGCATCGACAACCTCGATGCGGCGCTGCTGCATCTGCTGGCGGAGCGGTTCAAGTGCACGCAGCAGGTCGGCGTCTTGAAGGCGGCGCACGGCCTGCCGCCGGCCGATCCGGACCGGGAGGCCCGTCAGATCGACCGCCTCCGCAGACTGGCCGCGGAGGCGAGGCTCGACCCCGAGTTCGCGGAGAAGTTCCTCAACTTCATCGTCGCCGAGGTGCTGCGCCACCACGAGGCCATCACCCGTCCCGAGTAGAGTCCGCCGCCCCCGGCGCCTGGGGCTCGTCTCGTCACGTCGCCCGGCAAACCTCCCGTCGATGCCCGACAGCCAGGACGAGGATCAGCAGGACGTCATCATCGATCTCATACACGACGCGGTAGCTCCCGGTGCGCACCCTCCACTCGCCCGATCCGCCCACCAGCCGGGTCGCCGCAGGTGGGCGGGGGTCGTCGGCGAGCAGTTCGAACGTTGCTTGGATGCGCCGTCGGATCGGGGGATCGAGTTTGCGCAGCTGACGCGCGGCTGCGGGCGCCAGCGTCACCCGGTAGGTCATGTCAGGCCGAGATCCGCCTTGACCTGCTCCCAGGGGATGGGCGCCTCACCGGTCGCCGCCATCTCGGCGCGAGCTGCGTCGGCGGCCAGGATGTCGGACATGTCCTCGGCGAGCTCGAGGATCTGGTCGAGGTCGTCGGCGTCGATCACTGCCGCCACTCGGCGACCGCGGCGAGCCAGGTACACGGGGGCGTGCTCGGCACGAGCGCGATCGATGATGGCGGCCAGCTGCTGACGCGCCACTGACACGGCCAAGGCATCTGTGGACATGCGATAAGTGTACGATTGGGCACCGGGGCGTACAATTACACGTTTTCATGTACGGAACCGTGGGATGCCGAGCAGGATCGACAGGCCCGACGAGTCGCTGCGGGGCTCGAACCACCAACACATTGCGGAAAGCGACGATCCTCGGCAGGTCCTCGAGACCTGTGGCGGTGACCGGGTCCACGCGGCTTAGCTGGCTGAGAGACTCCCCGATGAGCTCGAACTGGCGCTCCACCGCCGAGCGAAGCATCGCGTCGGCCCGGTAGTCCTGCCAGGATCTGCCGGCCACGAAGTCGAGGATCAGCTGCGCGGCACGGCGGGCGTCCCAGAGCAGGGCTGCCGGATCAGGCTGCATACATTTCCTCGGAGTGCCGCAAGACGGAGGCAGCGAAGACATCGCTGCGCGAGTCGTCGAATTGCTCGGTCACGGCGGAGCCGAACACGACAAGGCGCCGGGCGCGGTGCTTTCGACACAGCGCACCGATCGCTTCGCGATCCAGGACCAGCGGACCCCGCCATGTTGGTCTCCTCAGCGCCCGATACAGCGTTCGGTTGACATGCTCCCGCGGTGATCGCCCGGAGGCACGTCGCGACGTCGACCGTCGGCACCGCCCGGCGCTCGGGCAGATGCCGCATTTCCGGTCCCGCTGGGCGTGCGTGGCATTCCGTGGGCCGGCGCTCCCATGGCGGGAGCCCGCCGGACCCGTGCAGATGCGCGGCACCGTCAGCCTCCTGCCGCTCAGTCCGACGTAGTGAAGGTGGACGAGGAGAGCGTCTGGTTTCCACCCTGCTCGATCGCCAGCACCTCCCACTCGTACTCGGTGTCTCGCTGCAGGAATCCACGCGGGACCTCAAGCCGGTTGGCGGTAGGCGGCATCAGGACGTCCAGCGTCACCTTGGGGAGTGCCGTGATCCCAGTGTCGGACTCGACCACCAGCACCTGGTACGCGATGATCGGGCTTCCGTTCGGAGGGGGCACCCGTTTCCAGCGCACCACTGTGTTCGCCGGGTCTTGCGGTGCGGCTCCCTCGATCGGCGAGACCAGCACGGGGCCGGCGGGCAAGTCATGGGTGAGTTGTGCCGAACCTACGTAGATCTCACCATTGAGGCCACTCCCCCGGAAGTCGTAGTTCCCAGCCGGCCAGCGCTTGAGCAGCTCCTCGAGGGACAGGTCGTCGAAACTCGGTTCTGCGCTCTCGAGAAACAGCTCGGTCCCTCCCTGCTCGGCCATGATTCCCTTGGTCACGGTCGTGAAGATCCTGTGCCCCTTCGAGTCGTAGATCGACATGCGCTTCCATTGCTCCGCGTCCAGGAACAGCTGCACCCCCCCATCCCTGTCGGTGGCGTTGATCTCGAACTTGAGACGAGCATCCTTGATCTCGACGATCTCGCGGGAAGTCCGCCCCGACGCTTCCTGGCTCGGTTCGGATGCGGCGTAGCCAGCCATGCCAAGGCTGCCGGCGAGCAGTGTCGTCGGTGCGAGAATTGCCATCAGTTTCTTCATCGTTGACTCCTAGTATCGATCCATCAGTGGATGTAACAGCCGTACGCATGCACGCTACGAGCTGCCTGCTGAAGCGCCGCTGAAGAGCGCACCGAGGTGCTGCTCGTCAGCTCGTAGCTTCACCCGACCGAGGCGGTGTCGGCTTGAGGATCGTCCATAGCCGAGGATGCATGAGATCGTTGTTCTCCGGTGCCAAACTGCTGGGCTGGCCAGGTCTGCAGACGCGGAGCGTCGCCAGCTTGGGAACAGAAGACGATGCGGATGACGAGTCGGTCACGGCATGGGATCGTTCACAGTCGTTCCTCGGACGTCACTGAGGATGGGGCATGAGCTTGTGTTGCCGCGTTGCCGAGATCCGTTGCCAGCTAGCTGCTGGTGGATGGA
>JACCUS010000077.1 GCA_013811715.1 Nocardioidaceae bacterium | reverse complement strand
GCCCGGAGTGGGCTGGCAGGCGGGGGACTTGCGGGCCGTCAAGGAGCGAAGCGAAGGCCCGCAAGCCGCCAGCGGCCAGACCACGACCCACGGCACCGTAGGCCGCGGCGTTGACCCGCGGCCACCGGCGACGCTGTACATCCACCTGGACCAGGACGCGTTCAGCCGCGACGAGGGTGGGGTGGCCCGGTTCGAGGGCGTCGGCCCGATCACCATCGACCAGGCCAAGAAGTGGCTGGGCCACTGCGACGTCACCGTCAAACCGGTGATCGACCTGGCCAACCAGGCACCGGTGGACGGCTACGAGGTCCCCGACCGGCTCCGCGAGGCCACCCACCTGCGCAGCCCGGTCGACGCGTTCCCCTACGGGACGAACACGACCCGCCGCAAAGACCACGACCACACCGACCCCTACATCGACCCCGGTGACGGCGGGCCACCGGGCCAGACCCGGCTGGACAACCTCAGTCCGCTCACCCGTTTCCATCACCGCATCAAGACCCACGGCCGATGGCAGGTCCAACAACCCTTCAACGGCGTTTTCGTGTGGCGATCACCCCACGGCCGACTCTTCCTCGTCGACCACACCGGCACCCACCGCATCGGCGACACCGCCGCCTGACCGCCGCTGGCTGAATGCCTGCGTCGGTGCAGGCTGTGCTCAACCACGTGCCTTGATCTGGAAGGCGCACGCGCTCCACCGCACCGACGGACGGGTTACTCTGCCGGCTCCAGGGTGAGGCTGACGCTGTTGATGCAGTACCGCGCGTCGGTCGGGTTGCCGTATCCCTCGCCGAGGAAGACGTGGCCGAGGTGGGAGTCGCAGGTGCCGCAGCGGACCTCCGTGCGGACCGCCCCCATCGACCGGTCCTCGATCAGCGTCACGTTGTCGGCATCGCTCGGCGCCCAGAACGACGGCCAGCCGCAGTGCGAGTCGAACTTCTCGTTCGAGCGGAAGAGCTCGACGTTGCACGCTCGGCAGCGGTAAACCCCCTCGGTCTTGGACTCCACGTACTCACCCGACCAGGGCCGCTCCGTGCCGGCCTTGCGCAGGACGTCGTACTCCTTCGGGCTGAGCTCGGCCCGCCACTCGGCTTCTGACTTGCTCACCTTTGCTGTCATGCCGCCAAGCCTACGTGCCGGCCGAGCCGGGCCTCATGCAGCGCAGCCGGTCTGCACCTCCACCGCGTCGACGTCGTACCCGTCGGTGGAGGACCGCAGCCCGCCGGCTGTGGTGTCGACGACCTTGACGTAACGGGCGGCGATGAGCTGGCCGAGGTCGACCTCGCCGGTGCCCTCGACCTGCCCGACCTCGACCCACGTCACGCCGTCCCAGGACGCGAACACGGTGGCGGAGTCCGCGCGCCCCTTGGCGCCGTCGTCCGCGTCGAAGACCCGCAGGTCCGCCTCCTCACCGTTGTTGTTCTGCACGGGCCGGGCGAACTCCTGCACAAGCTCCCCGCCCAGTCCGAGGCTGGCCCAGTATGGGTCGTCGCCGGGGTCGGAGAGCCCGAGCGACTGCGACGGGTCGGTGAAGGCGGGCGGGAGCTCGGTGCCGTTGGCCCTTCTGCCGGGATCGTACGACGAAACCTGCTGCGCCCCCTCCGCGTAACAGGTCTCCGGGGTCACCGGCGTCAGGTCCAGACCGACGAGCACCGCGTCGTGGTCTGAGGACCGGTACTGGTCGGGTGCGTAGATCGCGTCGATCGGGTCGGGCTTGAACGACGTGTCGTAGTCGAGGATGTCGGGCTCGTCGGCGTTGATGTGCCATTCCGCGGCCCCGCTTACCTGGCCGGTGAGGGAGGAGTTGGACAACGCGTGATCCAGGTAACCCGCCTGGCCGTCGAACACGTAGCCGTAGGCGAACTCGCCGCCGAACTGCCTGACCAGGTCGGTGAAGCCGCCGGTCGCCAGGGCGTCGATCGGGTCCTCGTGGTCGTAGGAGTTGAGGTCGCCGATGACCAGCTGGTCGGGGTCGCCGCTGTGGGTGGGGTCGTCTGCGAGGAAGTCGACGATGGCCTCGGCGGCGGCGGTCCGGGTGAGGTTGCAGTTGCCCTGCCCGTCTCCGGTGTCGGGGTCGCCCAGCTCGTCACAGTCCGAGCCCTTCGACTTCAGGTGGTTGACCGAGACCGTGACGCGGCCGCCGGTCATCACCTCGTCGAAGGTCTGAGTCAGCATCGGGCGGCTCTTGGTGTCGACGAACCTGGGGTCGACCGAGGAGTCGAGTACGGCGAAGTCGCCGGCCGGCCTGACCACGCCCGGCTTGTAGAGGAAGCCGACCCTGATCGCGTCGGTGCCGACGACACCGGTGTCGATGTAGTTGTAGGTGCCGGCACCGAGCCTCTCGTTGAGCCCGGCGACAAGGTCCGCGGCCGGCTCGACACCGGGGCTGTTCTCCATCTCCATCAGCCCGACGACGTCGGCGTCAAGCTCGACCAACGCGGACAGGATCTTGTCACGCTGCCGCTCGAGCTCCTCGGCGTTGTCAGCGCCGCGGCAGTCCAGGTCGAGCTGCGCCCCGCACCGGTTGCCGCCCTGGTCGAGGGTGAGGAAGTAGTTGAGCACGTTGAAACTCGCCACCTTGACGCCTCCGCCGACGGCGGGGGCGCTTGTGGGGCGTGGGTTCTTCGCGGCGTACTCGCCGTACTCGGTGGGCTGGAGTCGGTAGAGCCCGAAACCTTCGTCCATGATCCCCTGGATGCCGGTGATCGTGTCCCCGCCGCGGAAGCGGTTGCTCAGGCTGAACGGCTCGCCGTTCCCGGGGTGCGGGATCGAGGAGGGGTTCTGCCGCGTGGACGCGTCGTCGATCGTGATGCGCCGCTTCGCGTACTCGGCCGCCAGAGCGTTGGCCTCGGCCCCTGGCTCGACCACGGCGGTCGGCGTGTAGAGCCGGTCCCAGCCATTGGGGGGCAACGCGACGACGACCTCGCCGAAGCGGTCGTAGTTGAAGTACTCGCTGATGACCAGTTCGTCGACCAGCTCGACCTGCATGCCCTCGTAGCGCTCCAGGTCGCCCGCGGAGTCCAGCGGGAAGGCGACGGGGGTGGACTCGACGGGTGTGCCGGCTACTCCACAGACGTCGACGGTGGCGTTGCTGAGCTGGGTCTTGTCGAAGAACTCCGTGACAGTGCCCGTGACTCTGGCCACCGACCCCACCTCGGGGGCCGGGTTCCCGGAGAGGAAGACGAAGATGCCCTCCGATGTCAGCGGGTCGCCGTCGACGTCGCCGGCCTCCTCCTGGACGAACACGCCCCCGAGCATCGACGCGGTGACGACGCCCTCGATGGTCTGCGTGCCGCCGAAGGCCGGGTCGAAGGCGTCGCCGGACCCCTGGATCTGGTGCACGAAAGTCGCCGGGTCGCCACAGTTGTTCGGGCCAGGCGGCGGCGCGTCGCCGAAGGTCTGCCCGGCGTTCGGCTGCCCGGCCGAGTTCGCGCCGGAAGACCAGTCGAACTCCTCGTACGTCGTGCCGGCGCCGCTGAGCTGCAACGAGGACCCCACCGCGGTGCCGCTGCCCTCGGAGACGCCGATGTCGGTGCTGGCCTGTCCCGCCGCGGGCCCGTCGGCGGCGGTCATCGCGCCCTCGTAGCTGAGGAACTGGACGACCGCGCTGCCGTCGACCAGCGCGAACCCGTCTGGCGCACCGTTCTGGATGCCGTTGACGGGATAGCCGAAGGCGAGGGTGCCGTAGCCGTCCTGCTGGTCGGCGATGACGCCGGACAGAGCACGCGTGTGGTAGACCGTCGCGCTGGCCGGGGTGGTGCCGTTGTAGAGGGCGAGGCTCCAGCCGGTCAGATCCGCGCCCGCTGGCCCGGCGATCTCGATGAACTCCCCGGCATCGGTGCCGTCGTTGTCGTAGTGCAGCTCGTTGACGAAGATCTCGGTGGCGACGGCACTGGTCGACGGCTCGGCGCCGGCCGGGCCGGTCGGGAGCGCGACGAGCGCGCCCACGAGAGCAGCGGGAAGCAGGGCGGCGGCTACGCGGCCGCGCCGCCGCTGGATGGTTCCAGTCACAGGGGTTCCCCTCTAAAGCGGTGGGTTGACCGTGACAACCTATGTCATAGGGCGCGCGAATGGGAGCCCGCCGGGCGAACCGTTGGTGAACAGGCTGACCGTTAACCTTGTCGCATGGCGACCCCCTCCACCGAGATCGACGTGGGCGGCCGGAGCGTGCGGGTCTCGAACCCGGACCGAGTGGTCTATCCGGCGACAGGATCGACGCCGGAGGCGACCAA
>JACCUS010000073.1 GCA_013811715.1 Nocardioidaceae bacterium | reverse complement strand
GCCCTCTGACGCGAAGATTCGCGGCGCGCTGTACAAATTGTGCACAGAACTGGGGCGAGCGCCGTACATCTTCGCTCACCATGGTGTGCCTCGAAGACGGCGCCGCGCTGCTGACCTGCGGAAACGCAGGATCAGGGGGCGGGTTCCGTTGTGTCTGGAGGGCGAAATTCCGCAGGGATTCCGCAGGAGATCGGCTCCATCGCTCGCCCGACGCCGGCTTTTCGGTCAGCGCTCGCTGCTGCTTGCGATTGCGCTTCACCATCCAGACCAACCCTCCAACCGCAAGCAAGAGCGCTGGCGCTGCCACAATTCCAGTCAGGAGCGCGGAGCCGCCCGCAACCCCAGCGCCTCCAGGAGACCCGTTCCGCGTGGCAGCGCTCCGACAGGCGCAATCGCTGAGCCGGCAACCAACTTGTCGATGGGGCATGGCCCCGGCGCTGCTTGGGTGCTTGGCGATGACGGCCTCGACGCGCTCCGCCAACCGCGCCCAGGTCAGGCAAGGTGGTTCTGACGCTCCGCTCGGTACCAGACGAGGAACTCCTCGACTCAGCGTCGTCGGGAAGACCTTCGGCGCCGCATAGTCGTGCGGAGTCGTGAGGACTGGAGCGTTGCGGAACAGCTCGTCGATGTCGGCCTCCGACTCAGCCGGCTGCCAACTTCTTGACGACGTACTGGTTGAGGCTCACGTGCTGCTCAGCGGCATGCATCGCCAACGAGCGGTGAAGGTGCTCACCAATACGCACATTGAAGGTGCCGGAGAACTTCCGCTCAGACAGCGGCACCGGAACCTCTTCGCCGCTCCCCCGCATATCCTCGACCACGTCCGCGACCAGCTTCTCAAGCCCGTCGATCGCCTCGCTACGAGACTCCGAGAGCCACGACAGCGACGGAAACTCCAGGCAGGTGGCGACATACTCGCTGTCCTCAGCAGACCACGTCACGCGGTAGGTGTAGTGGCCGACATCAACCTGCGGTCGGTCCAGGGTGCCCATCACATCGCCTCCTTCTTGTCGATGGCCGCGAGGACCTGGCGCACTTGGTACGCCTTCGCCTTGCCCTTGTCGTTCTGGATGTTCACGCGCGGGTCGCCCGCCCAAGGCATCTTGAACACTGCATGAGAGCTCCCGCTCTGCCGGGGAGTCCCGAAGTAGCGCTCGCAGACCTTGAAGAGGTCGTTATAGGCGACGTTCTGAGGATTGTTCCTCATCGCCTTCACGATCTTGTCCACGGATGGCACACTCGATGGTACTACCTGTAGTACCGGCTCGCAATCAGAAGTCGTCCCACTCGTCGTCGGCAGCCCCGGGGACCAGCTTGGCGACTTCATCGATATCGCCAATGAGCTCGCCGGTGTGTCTACGAGAACGTCGTGACGCACGGAGATGAGGCCCATTTCGTTCTGTACGTCGACGGCGCGCTGCTCATCGAGCTCGGGGATGAGCTCGAACTCCCCGAGGCGATCCGGCGCGCCTGGGCGCCGCTGATCGAGGCCAACCGCCGGGCTCCCTGGCGAGAGGACGTCTACGTCCACGGCGGCGAGAAGCGATGCACCACAGTCGAGGTCGTCGGCCACGCGGACGGGCCCTGAGTTATGCAAAAGGTCGACTGGATCGCATGCAAAACGCCAGGTGGCGGTGCCCGCGCCTTGAGCCCAGCCTCATGCAATCGCTCGATTTCAAGTTAGGCAATCGCTCGATTTCAGGCGGTCGTAGGTCAGTCGTCGAGTGAGAAGGCGCGAGTGCACCGCTCGCCGTAGCCGGCTCGCGCGATGATTCGCACCGTGGCGTCGTCGTCGCCGCGGAAAGTGTCGGCGAAGAAGACGTTCCCGCGGTTGTTGGCGCGCTTGGTGTCCCGGTGGACGACCTGACCGGCGCGCTTGAAGGTGACGTTCCACCTCGCGTTGTCCCGCTTGCCGTTGATGAAGAACGTGGAATGCAACCGGTCGTCGTCACGCTCGGCCAGTGTCATACGGTAGACGCTCTGCCTGCTGCAGTCACCGTTGCGCGCCTTCCTGTCGTCCGCCGCTGCCGGTGCGGCGGCGCCGACGGTGCCGGCGACCAGTGTTGCGGCGGCGATGCCTGCCAGGATGCTTGTGCGTGCCATGGGGATTCTCCTTCGCTGGGGGTTACTGACAGAACCACCATGCGACCGGGTCGTGAGTTAGCCATGAGGTGTCCGTGAGAGCTGTCTCATCTGCGCCGGCAGCGCCGTACGCCGTCTGGCGCGGGGCGAGATCCATCCTCTTCTCATCGCAGCCCGCCTGCCCGGCGGAGCAGGCCGCCTGCTCGACCTGGTCGTTTGGTGCTCCCACGTCTGGGTACGGCGGACGACATACCCAGACACGAGGAGTAGCGCCATGCCCACCGCAGAGAAGTCGATCGATGTCGACACCTACGTGACCGCCGCCTATAACCAGTGGACGCAGTTCGAGGAGTTCCCACAGTTCATGGACGGCGTCAAGGAGGTCCGCCAGCTCGACGACCGTCATCTCCACTGGAGGGTCAAGGTGGCCGGGGTAGAGCGCGAGTTCGACGCCGAGATCACCGAACAGCTGAAGGACGAGCGGATCGCCTGGCGCAGCACGAGTGGGACACACCAGGCGGGAGTGGTCACGTTTCACAAGCTCAGCCAGTCGAGCACCCGGGTGATGCTTCAGCTCGACATGGAGTCTGAAGGGGCCGTGGAGAAGGCGGGAGACAAGCTCGGGCTCGTCGAACGCAAGATCAGCAAGGACCTCGGCAACTTCAAGAAGCTCATCGAGGAGCGCGGGCATCCCACTGGGGCATGGCGCGGTGAGGTGCCCCGGGAGGGGTAGCCCGAACCCGTCGGCGAAACGTCCTGCCCGGGGCGTCGCGGGCCGTGCAGTCGCTCGCCTTCACAGGTCAGTGTCGGAGTCGTCGACGGGCGAGGTCGCGGCCGATCACGGCGGTGCGGATAGGGCTTCGGCTAAGCCTCAGGCCTCGTTGCCTTCCACGGTTTCGAGTATCCGTGTCTGTGGAGCGCCCACGAGAGCAGGGGCGTTCTCTCGGGATGGCCAGACTCTTTCCCGCAAGGCCTCCAGAAAGGCCTGGGCTCCTTCGGTGGTGTCGAAGTCCAGGTCAATCACCACGTAGTTCGCGTCATCCACGGGGCGGCGGACACTGTGTCGGCGTACCCCCGCCTGCGCACGAAAGTCGGCGAAACGGTCGAACGCTGTCTTCCACTCGGTGAAGCTGGTGACCCCGTGTTCGATGTGCAAGGTTGGCATGTCAACTCCCGTGTGTGTGCAGCCTCTTGGGCGATGCGTATTTCATAGTATGGCGAGAGTCGACTGCCAGTACATCCACGAGGTGGGACAAGATTGTCGTGGCACCAGAACGGAGGCCGGTATGGGCCAGCAAAGCGTCCGCCACCCAGTCTTCGCGCGGCTGTACGCACGGCTCAGCGTCAAGATGGAGCCCGAGCTCAGCGCCTTCCGTCGCCGGCTGACCAGCGGGCTCAGCGGTCAGGTCATCGAGATCGGCGCTGGCAACGGATTGAACTTCTCGTACTACCCTGCCACCGCGACCCGCGTGGTCGCGGTCGAACCGGAGCCGCATCTGCGCGCCATCGCGGAGCGCAACGCCACTCGGGCGCCGTGTCGAGTCGAGGTCATTGATGGAACTGCGGAGCAACTCGCAGCCGACGACGAGAGCTTCGACGCAGCGGTCGTCTCGCTTCTGCTCTGCTCGGTTCACGACCCACCTGCCGCGCTCGCGGAGATCCACCGCGTGTTGCGTCCAGGCGGACAGCTGCGGTTCTTCGAACACGTGCAAGCCGAGTCGGCCGGCCTGCGCAGAGCTCAGCGGTGGCTGGACGCAGCCATCTGGCCCAGGATTGCCGGCGGCTGCCACACCGGCCGAGACACCATCGCGACCATCACCGGTTGCGGCTTCATCCTCGAAGACGTGGAGCGCCTCCGTTTTCCCGACGTGTGCCTGCCGTTGCCGACCTCGCCCCATGTCCTGGGCGCGGCGCGTCGGTCGAACGGCTGATGCCCGACAGCCCGATCCGCCAGCAAACCCAAGCGATCGCCCGATCCCTGGGGGGATCAGGACGGGCTACTGTCCTCAACAGGTGACAACGACGGTGGAGCGAGC
>JACCUS010000069.1 GCA_013811715.1 Nocardioidaceae bacterium | reverse complement strand
GCCGGTGAGCTGTTTCGTGCCCGGATGACCGCTCTGGATGCCACCGCAGAGGTGGAAATCCTGTACGACGACAACGCCGAACAACGATCCACCGACTACATCGCCCCGCTGGCGATCATCCGCACCGCCAGACCGGGCTCTGCGGCGCTCGACCGAAACCCCAGCAGCCCACCGGCGCGAGGCGCGACCCTTGCCAACCGCCTCGCTGCCCCTGAGACCAGAGCCGGGGCCCCGAGCGGCAGGCCAAGGGCAAGGCAGACCGTCGCGCCGGTCAGAACGAACGTGCCGGTCTGGCCCCCCAAGAAGTCGGGTATGAAAGGGAGAGCCAGCAGCCCGGCGCCTCCGACCGCGGCGAAGAGCAAAGAGAGGCGCCGCGGCGCAGGCCGGTGCAGCAGCGGGCGAACGGTGTCGCGGGGGACCGCTGGCACCGACACGATCGCGATTGCGGTCGTCAGCACCGCGAAGAGGACCGGCATGCCGACGAGCACGGAGATCGGGACGTTCGCCTCCGCCGCGAAGAAGTCGTAGCCAGTGGTGGGCACGGAGGCGATATGAGGTCGCGCCAGCAGGAAGCCCACCAGGCCCGCGACCGCGGCGGGCAGCGCCACCAACGTCGTCTCGACCGCGACCACCACCCGGGTCCTGCCCGGGGTCATGCCCAAGGTCCGCAGCGCGAGCACCCGGGTGCGTCGCGCGGCGGCAGACACCTGAGCGGTCAGCACCAACAGCGCCAGAGCCGGCGAGACCACCAGCACGACGAGCATCCCGCCCACCAACAAGACCACGGGGGAGGCGCTCAGCGGATCGTCGAAGAACGGTCCCTCGTCGGTGCCGTACGCGGAGATTGGGTACATCCACTGCCTGGGGCGGTCGATGCCCACCACGGCCCGCAGCTCACCTGGCCTCAGCAACCCCTCCAAGCTGATGGTCCCCACTTGTCGATACCCGTCGAAGAGGGCCGCGATCACACGATCGTCCTCCGCCAGCTCGACCAGGGCGGGAGACAGCCACACCTCCCCCGGCTGTGGCAGCCGGGCAACTCCCGGGGGCGCCGGGGCCCGCTCACCCCCCAGCACGTACGCCTGGGTGACATCGTGGCCTGCCCACGTGTTCGGACGCTCCCCGTACCACAGCGAAACCGAGGGAGACTCGCTAACCACGATTGGCGCGCGGGCTACCGCACGGTCATACTGGGCGCCGATCACGGCCGGCGCGGCAGCGGCATAGAGGGCCACGACTGTCAGTCCAGCGACGGTGAGCGCCAACAGCGCCGAGCGAGCCGCCGCGGCGTAGCCGCGCACCGAGCTCAGGCGCACCCCCAGCGCAAGCGGCGCGAGACTCAGGGCCATGGCCCTCACTCCGCCCGGACGACGTCGTGCAGCGCCCCAGCCCGCACCCGGACGATCCGATCACAGACAGCGGCGACCTCCTGGTCGTGGGTGACGAGCACGACGGAGGTGCCCTCCGCGCGCGCGACCTCGATGAGCAGCTCGAGGACCTCGTCTGCTGTGTCGCCGTCGAGGGCGCCGGTCGGCTCGTCGGCGAAGATCACCTGGGGGCCGTGCACGACGGCGCGTGCGATCGCCGCCCGCTGCAGCTCTCCGCCGGAGACCTCCGACAGCTGGCGCCGGGTGAGGTGTCCGATCCCCAACCGGTCCAGCAACTCGCTGGCCGCCGCGTTGGCGGCGTGCTTGTGGTGGCCGAGGAGCCGCAACGGCAGGCCCACGTTCTCCCCGACGTCCAGTTCGGGGATCAGGTCACCGAACTGGAAGACGAAACCGAAAGAGCGCAACCGTGTCCGGCACCGCTGCCGATCGTTCAGCTGGTCGATTCGCTTCCCGTCCAGAACAACCCTGCCGCTCTCGGGCGAAACCAGGCCCGCCAGACAGTGCAGCAAGGTCGTCTTGCCCGAGCCGCTGCGCCCCTGCACGCCGAGCAGCTCGCCGCGACTGAGAACCAGATTGACATCGTGCAAGACCGCCCGCCCGCCTAGACGGACATGGAGCTCGGAGGCGCGAAGCAGCCCGTCATCCACGGAAGCGATCCTCACCGGCACGGAAGGGGCCCACAGTGCATCGGGCCATCAGACAGATTCCGCATTTACGGATGGCACGCAATGTGTCTCAATGCTGTACTCGGTGGTACCACCAGTAGCTACAGGCGTCGGGCTCGAGGTTCTGCTCCTCGCACACCCGGAACTCGACTGTCTTGTCATTGGGAAGGTTGCCAGGATCCTTCCACCTGCACTCGTCGAAGCCTTCGTGCATCTCAAGCCGACCACTGCCGAAACCGTTCACCTCCCAGTCAATGTAGACCCAGTTGCCGTCGTACTGGATATCGCACAACTGGAACTGCTCGCCATCGTGGACGTATCTGCCTTTGGCCCCCACTATCCTCGCAGCCCGGCTCGCCCGAGCACGCGGAACCCGCGCCCGAAAAGGCCCACTCCGTGGGTCCGGCGTAGGCGTTTGGCGCAAGACCCACGATCAGTACCGTGATGATCGCGCCGAGAACTGCCGCTCTTCTTCTGAACATGAAACCCCCCAAGGGTGTCCTGGACCGACTGCTGGTGGCCCTATCGGAAGTGTGCGCCCCGTCACACGCTGTGTCAAAAACATCTCTCTGCGCTACTCCCGGCGCACCCGGGTGCCCTACTGATCTCCCAACGTGGCCAGCCCCGCCGAGCGCATGGCCTCGACCGGGGCAGCACCCACTCCCGTCATCAGCTCGACCTGGCGCGCCGCCTGGTGCAGCAGAAGCTCGAACCCGCCGACGGCTCGGCCGCCGCGCTGCTCGACAGCGGCGAGCAACGCGGTGTCGGGCGGGTGGTAGACGACGTCGAAGA
>JACCUS010000049.1 GCA_013811715.1 Nocardioidaceae bacterium | reverse complement strand
GAGCGAGTCGCCTACCAGGGGCTGCCGGCGCGCATCTGCTGGCTCGGGTACGGCGAGCGGCACCTCGCCGGAGGCCGGTTCAACGACATGGTCGCGTCGGGTGAGCTGCAGGCGCCGCTGGTGATCGGCCGCGACCACCTCGACTGCGGTTCGGTCGCCTCGCCGTACCGGGAGACCGAGGCCATGCTGGACGGCTCCGACGCCATCGCCGACTGGCCGCTGCTCAACGCCATGGTCAACGTGGCGTCGGGGGCCTCCTGGGTGTCGATCCATCACGGCGGTGGAGTCGGTATCGGGCGTTCGATCCACGCCGGTCAGGTGGTGGTCGTCGACGGAACCGAGCTGGCGGGGCATAAGGCGGAGCGGGTGCTCACCAACGACCCCGGCATGGGGGTCATCCGCCATGCCGACGCCGGCTACGAACGCGCGCTCGAGGTCGCCGACGAGCACGATGTGCCCATCCCGATGCGCAACTGATCCCTCTCAGATTTGCCATGTATACAAGCCCAACGACTTGTATACATGGCAAATCTGCCTTGCAGAGTGTGCGGTTGCCTTGTAGAGACCCAGCGGCTCCGGGCGAAGGTGCCCCGTGCCGGTCGGACTGCTCGTGGATCCCCTGCCCGGGAGGGAATCTTGGCATCACTCTTCCGGGTTCGGGGCTGCAAGTGGCCGGCTGCGCAGCCCAGTCGCGGTCAGACGACGCGCCGGTCTGTCGTCAGCTCGCTCGGGGTGTCGCCGGTATTGACAGTCGAGCTCGGCTCGATCAGGAGGACTTCAGCGCCCTTCTCAGACACTGGCTGGTGGTGCACGCCGCGCGGAACGACGTAAAGCTGCCCAGGGCCGACGGTCACGTCGCCGGCGTCCATTCGGACGGTCAGGGAACCCTTGAGCACGAGGAATGCCTCGTCGGTCTCCGGATGGCTGTGTCTGGTGAACTCGCCCTTGGCCTTGACCATGCGAATGTCGTAGTCGTTGAGCAAGGCCACGGTCCGCGGCGACCATGGCTCATCGATCTGGGACAGGACGCCGTCGAGATCCACCAGCCCGCTCATGACTTCAGGCTAGCTGATCGGCAGGCGTCTCCACGTGGCGCCGGATTCACCAGGAGGACCGGTGGACGACCTCGCCGAGTGGTCGTCGGCTGCGGGTGGCGGCGGATCCGGTCACCGGTTCGGCGCCCGCGCGGTGGCCGATCGTGACGGCGCCGATCGGTGCGTAGTCGGCCGGCACGCCGAACTCGGCGCGGAACGACTCGGTCATCTCCGGCGGGATGCCGAAGAAGCAGGCGCCCAGGCCCTCGTCGGTGGCGGTGAGCAGGATCAGCAACCCGGCCATGCCGGTATCGATGTCCCAGTACGGGACCGGCCAGTGCGACTCGTCGCGGTCGGTCCAGCCCTTGTCGCCCTCGGCGTACCGGTCGATGTACTCGCGCTTGCACGACATCGGTACGACGATGACGGGTGCTCGGACCATCCCGCCGGACCAGGCGTCGGCGCCTTCGCCAGCCGGAGTCGTGCTCGACCAGAAGCGCCCCACGTCGTCGGGAGAGTCGAGCAGCAAGAACGCCCACCCCTGGCTGAAACCGGCACTCGGCGCGTGCAGCGCGTTCGTCAATATTCGCCGCACCACCGCCGGGTCGACCGGCTCGTCGGTGTAGCTGCGGATCATCCGGCGTCGGTCGACCACCTGCTGAAACTCCATCCGCACACCCTATGCGGGCTGCGTGTGAGGGTTCTCTCATCCATCTCTCATCGATCACTCACCCGGCTGCCCGATCCTGAAGCCAAGTCAACCCGAGGAGAAGGCAATGATCCGCAAGTTCACAACAGTCACGGCAACGGCCGGGGCGCTGGCAGTGGCGATGTTGTCACTCACCGCCGCCCCCGCGCATGCCGAGGAGCGCACCTGCCGCGGAACGATCGGGGCGGTGACGGGCGACAACCTGCGGGTTCCGCAGGGCGCGACCTGCACCCTCGACGGCACCAAGGTCAAGGGGACGGTCAAGGTCGAGAGCCGTGCCACGCTGCGCGCAATCCAGGTCCGGGTGATCGGAAACGTGCAGTCGGAGAATGCCCGACGCGTGGTCGTCCGAGGCTCGTCTGTCGGCGGCAGCATCCAACACGTCCAAGGCGGGTCGGCGACGATCAACCGCAACCGGGTCACCGGCGACGTACAGATGTTCTCCAACGACGGGCGTATCACGATCAACCGCAACCGGATCAACGGCAACCTGCAGTGCAAGTCCAATTCCCCGGCTCCCACCGGCGGCGGAAACGTCGTGGACGGCAACAAAGAGGACCAGTGCAAGTCGCTATGACGGGCGCTAGGTCGGCGCTGGAACTTTGACGGCGGGTGCGAGCTGGCCCCTCGACCCGGTGGAGGGTGCGTCCTTGGGCATCGTGAGGTACGCACCCAGATATAGCGCGGCGCACACGACCAGCAAGGACTGGTAGCCGACGGCCAGCGCCAGGTACTCCAGACAGCCGCCGAACATGGCGCCGAGCAGGTTGGTGCCGAACGCAGTGGTGCCGTTGGCGGTGGTGGCGAAGCGCTGGGCGAAGATGACGTTGGCGGCCATGATCGGGATGAACGCGATCATGGTCGCCATCACCAGCCGCAACCCGAACGGCAGCGACAACACCCACGAGGTCGGCACCGCCCACGCCAGCACCAACCCCCCGAACAGCAGCAGGTACATGGTCCGCAGTGGCGGCACGACGAACCGCCGCGTCAGCTCGACCGCCGCCAGTACGGCGATCAGCACCCCGCCGAACACCAACGCGTTCACCAGCCAGGTGGTGCCGAAGTACAACGCGAAACCCGTCACGTTCTTCGTCTCCAACAGCAAGAACGCGGCGCCGAGCAGGAACAGGTCGCGGTAGGTCCACACCCCCCTGACCTCACGGCCGCCGACCACACCGATGGCCAACACGCTCAGCAGCAGGATCAGCGACAGCACGATGACGTAGATCCAGGGGATGCCGAACAGGCCTGCGTCGCCGTCGACGTACAGGAAGGGATGGTCGTCGGTCGACGGCGGCGGCACCTCGCCAGTGGGCGCCCAGGTCGACTCGCAGACCTGGCCGTCAGGCGTCAGCCCGACGACCATCACGGCGAGTGAGATCGCCTCCGGGTTCGACAGCAGGCACGGCGAGTGCCCGAAGACCTCGTCCATCGTGCCGGCGAGCCGGTCGACGAGCCACGGCTCTCGGTAGAAGTTGTACATCGAGAACGCCCCGCCGGGCGCGAGGTGCTCACGCGCGGACTCCATCGCCTGCTCGGTGAAGAGGTAGCTCTCAAGCCGCAACGCGCTCGCCCCCGACACCAGGGTGAGCGAGTCGGGCAGCGCGAACAGGATCAGGTCGTACTTCTCGTCGGT
>JACCUS010000039.1 GCA_013811715.1 Nocardioidaceae bacterium | reverse complement strand
GAGTTCGAGGACATCAGCCTCGGGGAACTGATGGAGAAGATTGTGCTGCACTCCTTCGACCCCGTGCCGGGCGACGAGGGCGAGTCCTGTGCCAGCCCGCACAGCCGGCGAGAGCTGGAGGCAATCGTCCGGCTGCGGGAGGTATTCGGCATGGACTACGAGGTGCACGCCACCCGCGATTTCGTACAGCAAGCGAACGGTTCAGAGGCAGAGGCGGGGAGCACAACTAGGGCTTGCTGACCCGGGGGGTTGAGGTTGCGGGTCCCCCACCGGTTTCGTCAGCGATCCTGATGGGAACAACATCGAAGCCGTCCACAAGGAGGCCGTCTGACGAAAGAACGGCATGCAACACCCCGTCCCGTAGCCGATCGCTTACCGGGACCGTGGGGCGGCGGCCAGGCTCGGTGCGCCTGCGGTTCTCGGTGAGCGATCCTTCGTTGTTGTTCAGGCCTCGCAGTTGCTGGGATGCCCGAGGCTGGCTGCCGTCGACTGCCGGGTGGTCCCAGCCGGAGACGAACCATCGGATTGCTCCAGTGGCTGGATCGTACGACGGCCGGTTGATGGTGCCGATGTTGCCGCCATAGACGTGGATCCCGACGGTGGGCTCGTCGCCTACGGCTGCAACAGCGTGGACGTCGTCGTCGGTTGTACAGCACGCGGTGACTTGCCCGCGTTCCCACACGTGCTCACCGGCCGGCGTCAGGGCTCTGCCTACCGCAGAAGGAGCGGGCTTGACGTAGCGGATCTCGCGTTCGGCTCCCGAGTAGATTCCGACGACACCCCATGTCTCGTGTCCGTGCACGGGCGTGCGTTGATCTACGTTCCAGACCACGGACGCCTGGGACCAGCTGTCGTCGGGAGCGATGTAGAGCGGGTACGTCAGGTGGCGCACCGGCGATGGTCGGATGAACTCCGGCGGAAGTCGGTAGCCACCGGCCAGCAGAGCGGACAGCCGCTGTGCAACACGCTTCGTGATCTCGTACTGGTCGTCGCTGCCGCCGACCGCGAGCCCTACGTCGTCGCTGGGGGCACCACCGGGCACCTGTGCATCAGCGCACTCACGAAGCTCAGCAGAGGCACGCCGACCTCGGCCGACGGTTTAGCCGATCTCGTGGGTCACAACCGCGGGATGTCAGCGTTCCAGTGGCCCGCCCCGGACGGGCGCGGCTCCCGGCGGGTCTGTTGGCAGCACGGTGTCACTCGTGTGCAACACCGCCCTTCGGTTCAGGACAGCACGCGATAGGTCACGTGTGTGACCGAGCTCGCTGCCCGCGAATCCACCTGCTCGAGATTCAGGGACGGGACACCGTCGAATAGCCGGGTGCCGACGCCGAGCGTGAGCGGCACGATGTGCAGCCGCAGCTCGTCGATCAGGCCGGCGGCGAGATACTGGTTGATGGTGCTCGCGCCGCCATGGATCGAGACATCGCCGTCCCCGGCCGCCTCGCGCGCCTGGGCCAGTGCCGACTCGATTCCGTCGGTGACGAAGTGGTACGTGGTGCCGCCGTCCATCGGCTGCGGGTCGCGCGGGTGGTGGGTGAGCACGAAGACCGGGGCGTGGAACGGCGGATCGTCACCCCACCAGCCCTTCCACTGCCGATCCCACTCGCCACGCACTGGGCCAAACATGTTCCGCCCCATGACGTATGCCCGTGCATCCGTCATCTGGTCGACCTCGGTCCGGTTCTCCTCGGGGTTGTCGAACATCCAGGCGTGCAGCCTGTCGCCCCAGCCGTCGCCGCCGTCGTCGCCGAACGGGCGCTTCTCGGTCTGGTTGTGCCCAGCCGAGTAACCGTCGGCCGAGATGGAAAGGCTGCAGGTGACCCGGCTCATGTGTGCCTCCTCAGATGTGCTTGCTCATCCGCTGATCCGATGAGCTGCCTGTACACATCAGCATGAGACATCAGATTCATGGCGTCTAATGCCGATCTTGTGGCAGTCGCATTGACAACCTTGATCTATGCTCAACGTGGTGCACCTCAAGGTCCTGGCCGCGGTGGCGCGACACGGGTCGGTGACCGAAGGGGCGAAGGAGCTGCACTACTCCCAGCCATCGGTGAGCCACCACCTGTCTCGCCTGGAAGCGGCCGTTGACGTCAAGCTCGTTCAGCGCATCGGTCGTGGGATCCGATTGACCCCGGAAGGGCAACTGCTGGCCAACCGGGCCACCGAGATCGTGGACGAGTCCACGCGGCCACTCGCGAGCTCACCTGGGTGGTGGGCCTCAGGGTGCCGCGGCCGCCGGCGCCAGTCACGGCGGGGTCGGCCGGCCGGGCTGAGGGCGGCGACGACCCCACACTTGGGGGCATCCGGTCAGGCGGATCTGCGACGCAGCAGCAGCGCGGTGGCCACCAGCCCCACGGCCAGCCAGCCGGCGAGGGCCAACAGATTGTCGCCGCTGCCGCTCGTGCCGAGCCACGGCTCCCGGATGGCTGAGGTCGTGTGCCACAGCGGCAGCACGTCGGAGATGCGCTGCATCGCGTCGGTCATGACTGGCTGGGGCGGACCTCCGCCGCCCAGGAGCCACATCGGCATGAAGGCCAGCAGGCCGAGCGCCTGAGCGGCGCGCGCCGTCGGCGCGGCAAGTCCGAGCGCCACGCCGAGGGAGATCATCGTGGCGGCACCGGCGACGAAGCCGACAGCGACGGCCAACGGCTCCTCGACCGCGGGTACGCCGTAGGTCGGTGCCGCCATCGCAATGACCAGGAGCGCGCCGAGCACGACCAGCGCGCCGGTCACCAGCGCCTGCGCCGCCACCACCTTGGCGGTCGGAACTCCGAACGCCTCGAAGCGCCGCAGCACACCGAGCTCGCGGTACGACGCCAACATCACGGGCAGGCCCACCAGCGACAGCGCGCCGAGCGGGACCCCGAGGTAGCCGGCCACGTAGTAGTCCGAGCCGTTCGCACCACCGAAGACATCCGTGTCGTTAGCGAACACCCCGGCGAGGACGAGCATCATCATGGGCGGCATCACGAAGGCGAACACCATCGCCGCCCACTCGCGGGTGAGCAGCCGAGTTTCCATCGTGGTGAGAGTTGCCAATGCGGTCATGACCGACCTCCTGAGGTGAGAGTGACGAAGACGTCTTCGAGTGAGGGGCGGACGACGGTGAAGTCGTCGGGTACGGCGTTGCGCCTGGCCAGCTCGGCGGCGACCAGCACGGGTGTCGAGGCATCTCCCGATACGTCGACGACCCGCCCGTCGCTCGACACCGATTCGACGCCGGGAATCCTTTCCAGTCCGCTGACGACGGCGGCGGCCTCGGACGAGAAGCGGGTCCGGACACTGCCGCCGACAAGCGAGATCAGGCCCTGAGGTGAGTCGCACGCGGTGATGCAGCCGTCGTGCAGCACGGCGACCCGGTCGCACAGCTGCTCAACCTCGTCCATGTAGTGGCTGACCAGCACGACCGTCGCACCCTGTTCGCGGATCCGGCGGATCAGCCGCCAGGTGTCACGGCGCGCGGCCGGGTCGAGGCCCTGGGTGAGCTCGTCGAGGAACACCACCCGCGGCCGGTTGGCCAGCGCCAAAGCGATGAACAGGCGCTGGCGCTCACCTCCGGAGAGTGACCCGAATGAGCTGCGCTCCAGCCGCGCGAGATCCCAGGTGTCGCGCAGCTCCCGCCAGTCCACGACATCGCCGGCAAGCCGGCAGAAAAGCCGCAGCGCCTCGCCCACCCGGAGCCGTTCCGGGAGAGCCGACGCCTGGAGCTGGGAACCGAGGAGCGGCCGGAGCTGGCTCCGATCGCGGGCAGGGTCGAGGCCGAGGACGCGCACCGACCCGCCCTGACGTGAGCGGAGGCCCTGGATGGTCTCGACGGCGGTGGTCTTGCCCACGCCGTTCGGACCGAGGATGCCGAAGATCTCCTGGGCCGCCACTGAAAGGGACAGCCCCTTGAGGACCTTGTGATCGCCGTACGCCTTGGTGAGACCGTCCACCTCGACGACGGCGTCGGGCACGGTAGCCGGGTGGGATCGCTGCTGTGCAAGAGTCTGTTTAGTCATGCGTCTAGCGTGCTGCGATCTCGCGGTCGAGGCATCGGCCCGTGGTCCACAGTCGTGTTCCTCCCCCGGTCGGAGAGCCGGGCCTCAGTCTCCGCCCGCGGTGACGACGCCGTGGTCGAACGCGAAGACGATCGCGGCCGCGCGGTCGCGCACACCGAGCTTGGCGAAGATGCTGCCGACATGGGACTTCACGGTCGCCTCGCTCACGTACAGGGAGCCCGCGATCTCGCTGTTCGTGGCGCCGCGCGCCATCAGCCGCAGGACGGCGTACTCACGCTCGGTGACCTGCTCGAGCCGCTCGCGCTCCCGCTGGCCGGGCGCGACCGAGCGGCGGTAGGCGCTGAGCACGCGCGGCGTGACGGCGGGGTCGAACCAGGCACCGCCACCGGCGACCGCCCTGGCCGCGGCGATCAGGTCGTCGGCGCGGGCGTCCTTGAGGACGAAACCTCGGACCCCTGCCTCGATGGCGCCCCAGAGCACCTCGTCCTCGTCGAACGTGGTGAGCACCAACACGGGTGGAGGATCGGCCAGCTCCCCGAGCCGGCGGGTCGCCTCGAGTCCGTTGACGCGCGGCATCCGGACGTCCATTAGTACGACGTCTGGGCTCGTCTCGGACACAGCCGCGACCGCCTCGTCGCCGTCGGCGCACTCGGCCACCACCTCGAAGCCGTCCTCAGGCGCCAGGATCCGGGCGACACCGGCTCGCACGATCGCCTGGTCGTCGACCAGCACGACCCGGATCAAGACGAGACCGCGGAGTCGCTCGCCGACCGACCCTGGTGGGCGGACTCGCTCACCGGTGCCGCTGACCGACCGACCAGCGGGACGCGGCACCGCACCAGCCACCCGGCCGGAGTGGGCCCGGCGTGGAGGTCTCCACTGACGACCTCGGCCCGCTCCTGCATGCCGCGGACGCCGTAACGCGGACGATCTGCGTCGCCGCGATCCGGCGACGGCCCGATCGATCCCCTCGACTCGACCTCGAGCAGGATCTCAGGGTCGGTGACGGTGACAGCGACGACATGGGCCGCTTGTGGGGAGTGGTGGCCCGCGTTGGCCAACGCCTCCTGGGCGATCCGGTACAGCGTCAGCCCGACGACGGGGTCGACCGACTGCTGGTCGCCGGCCACTCGATACTCCACTGAGAGTCCTCCACCGCGAGCGGCATCGACCAGTCCTGCGATCTCGATCAGGCTCGGCGACGGCGGAGCCACGGCGCTGTCTCCCTCACGCAGCAGCGCGACGGTGCCCCGCAGTTCGCGCATGCTCCGCCGGCCCGCGTCCTCGGCGGCCGACAGCGCGTCGTCGGCTGCCTGCGGGTCTCTGTTGAGGACGTGGCGCGCACTCGTGACCTGCAGCATCATCGCGGCCAGTCCGTGGCCGACGAGGTCGTGCACGTCCCGGGCGATGCGACGCCGCTCCTCGAGCACCGCCTGCTCCGCCAGCTGGCGCCGGGTCTGCTCCAGCTCAGCGCTCAACATCTCCTGCCGGTGGAAGGCCCAACCCATGCATGCGGGGAACGCGATGCCCAGCACCCAGATCGGCCCACCGATCGCATCCTCCCCCTGCAGCGCCATCACGACAAGCGGGGTGGCCATCGTCAACACGACGAGCACCACGACCAGCGGTCGGAGCTGGTGCCACCCGGTCAGCACGACCGCGAGCAGGGACAGCAGGAACATCCCGGGCTCCAGCGCCCCGAACCACTGGGAGAGCGAGGTACCGACCACGACTCCGAAGGCCAACAGGCCGAGGTGCATGTCTCGGCGAGACCAGACGAAGAAGAGCGAAGCGGCCGCCACCAGCGCAGACACCTGCCACCAGGTCCCCGCATCCGTAGCGACCGCAAGCACGACGACACCCGCAGCCAGAAAGGGCACCAGAGCGCGGGTGACGTCTTGCTCCCGCATGACGCCAACGCCGTCTTCTCGGCCCATGCGCCAGACAGTACCGCGATGCTCCACGACTACGACTCCACCCACAGTCGGATCTGCCGTTGCGCCGGAGGTCGCGACACGTTCGCGGTCGCGCCAGGTCAGCTCTTCGGCGTGTCCATCTCTACCCGCACACCGAGCAGGCGTATGGCGCGACCGGCGTCCAGCTTCGTCGCGAGGGCCAGGGCCGCGGCTGTGATCGCATCTGAATCCGCGCTCGGGACCTCCAGGGTCAGGCTGCGGGTATGGGTGTCGAAGGGTGCGTAGCGGACCTTGACCGCCACCCGGACCGCGGGACGACCCTCCCTGCGCAGGTCGTCGGCCAGCCGCTCGGCCAGCCGACGTAGCTCTGCTTCGACCTCCGCCCAGTCGGTCAGGTTCTGCTGGAACGTGGTCTCCCGGCCGTGTCCGCGGGCGATGTACGGCGACCCGTCCACCGGCGAGGAGTCCACACCTCGGGCGAGGCGCCGATACCACGGCCCCATGGTCGGGCCCAGCCTCTCCGCGAGGTGGTGCGGGTCGGCCTGCGCCAGCTCGCGCACGGTGGAGAAACCCAACGCGGCAAGGCGTTTGGCGGTCTTCTTGCCGATGCCCCACAAGGCGTGCGTCGGTCGGTCGGCCATCACGGCGTACCAGTTCTCCTCGGTCAGCCGGAACATCCCACGTGGCTTGCCGAACTCTGTGGCGATCTTGGCGCGCAGCTTGTTGTCGCCGATGCCGACCGAGCAGTGCAGTCCGGTCACGTCGACAACCGCCTCCTGCACCCGCCGTGCGAACGCCTCCGGGTCGTCGGTCCCGACACCGAGAAAGGCCTCGTCCCAGCCCAGCACCTCGACGACCGTCCCGAGGCTGCGCAGCGTGTCCATCACCTCGGTCGACGCCGCCTCGTACGCCGGCGCGTCGACCGGCAGGAAGACGGCGTCGGGGCACCTGCGGGCAGCGGTCCGCAGCGGCATCCCCGAGCCCACGCCGTACTCACGTGCCTCGTACGACGCCGTCGAGACGACGCCTCGCTCGGACGGGTCGCCACGGCCGCCGATGACGACCGGTCGACCGGACAGCTCGGGGCGACGCAGCACCTCCACTGCCGCGATGAACTGATCGAGATCCACGTGCAGGACCCACGGCGATGCCATGCCCTCAGTCTGCCCCCACGATGGTGTCTGTGAGCATGTTGCCGTGGAGCCGGGCCGATCTCGATTGTCCAGCGAAACTGGTCGACGGCTGATATCACCTGGAGCCGTTTACTCATGTCGTGAGGACGTTCGGGACCCGAGGGATGCCGATCGCGCAATCAGGGCATACCGTGATTTGAGGAGGGTGGCGATGCTCGAAGTGGCGATCATGCGGGTCAGGCGCCGGTACGACGTGCACGGGGTGGTGCAGGGGGTCGGCTTCCGGCCGTTCGTCTACGCCACCGCCGCCGAGCTCGCGCTTACCGGATCGGTCCACAACGACGCCGCGGGGGTTGTGGTCGAGGTCGAGGGCGAGCCCACGGCCGTCGAGGAGTTCGGCGACAGGTTGCGTGACCGGCCCCCGCCGCTGGCGATGGTCGATGACGTGACAGTCACCGAGCTGCCCACGTGCGGCGGCACCGGGTTCGTGATCGGCGACTCGGCCGAGGGGGGCGCCGCCCGGACTCTCGTCTCCCCCGACATCGCCAGCTGCGACGACTGCATGCGCGAGCTGCTCGACCCGACCGATCGTCGCTACCGGCACCCGTTCATCACCTGCACCAACTGCGGTCCGCGTTTCACCATCGTCACCGGTCTCCCCTACGACCGCGACAACACCACGATGGTCGACTTCCCGATGTGCGACGACTGCGCACAGGAGTACGCCGACCCTGGGGACCGTCCGTGCCGGAACTCCTCCGTGACCGTAGGTGTCGGGGTCGATGCGGTAGACGATCGCGTCGCTGTTGGGCCGGTACTCCGCCACCGGAACCCACACATTCCGGCCGTCGAAGTCGATGCCGCCGGGGTGGTAGACGGTTCCCTCCCCCACGACGATGTCGCGCAGCAGCTCGCCGTCGCGCGTCAGCACGAGAA
>JACCUS010000021.1 GCA_013811715.1 Nocardioidaceae bacterium | reverse complement strand
GTCTCCGCCCTCGGCGAGCAAGGTCTCCCACACGTGCAGGCCGTAGCTGGCCGGCACATGCAGCTCGTAGCTGAGCTCGCCGGTGAACCCGATCCGCCACAGCACGCAGCCGTCCACCCCGGCGACCCGACCGGTCTGCACGTGCATGTAGGGGAACGCCTCTGGGTCCAGGTCCACCCGCTCGACGACCCGGCGCAGCAGCTCCCGCGAACACGGTCCCGCGACGTTGATGCTGGCGTACGAGGTCGTGACCGGTGTGACGTGCACCCGCCAGTCGGGGTGCTCGGTCTGCAGCCAGAGCTCGAGCCACTCCCAGACCGCTCCGGCGCCGGACGATGTGGTGCTCATCAGGTAGTGCTCGTCGCCTAGCCGCCCGGTCACGCCGTCGTCGACCACCACGCCGTCCTCGCCGCACATGACGCCGTAGCGGACCCGGCCGACACCCAGCTTCGACCACTTGTTCACGTACAGCAGGTTCAGCAGCTTCGAGACGTCCGGGCCGCGCAGGTCGAGCTTGCCGATCGGCGTGACGTCGATGATGCCGACCCGCTCCCGGACCGCTCGGACCTCGGCCGCCGGGTCTCCGTAGTGCTCCGGTCGGATCCAGGCCCCGGCGACCAGCGGCGTGGCGCCGTGCCGCTCGTGCCAGGGCTGCATCGGCGAGTGCCGCTCCGGCTCGCGCGGGCGCCCAGCCAGTGCGCCGAGGGTGACCGGCGCGTACGGCGGCCGCCAGGTGGTGGTGCCGGTCTGCTCGATGGTCCGCCCGGTGGCCTCCGCCAGGATCGCCACCACGTTGACGGTCTCCAGCTTGCCCTGGCTCGAACCCATTGTGGCGGTGGTGTAGCGCTTGGCCAGCTCGGCGGAGCGGTAGCCCTCGTCGACCGCCGTCAGCAGGTCCTTCGAGGACACGTCCTCGGAGAAGTCGACGATGCCGTGCGTGCGGCCGTGGAACAGCTCGGGATGCGACTCCACGGGCAACGGCGGGACCTGGACCGGCGGCTTGCCGGACGCCCGGCTGGCTGCCTCCCGGCCGGCGGCGTCGGCGTGCGCCACCAGCTCCTCGACGGTCCCGTCCCCCACGATGCCCCCGGTCGCCAGCACATCGGCGGCCAGCCGGGCGACGTCCGGGCGGAACCGGGCCGCCCGACGGTCGTAGACCGGCACGTCCCCCGCCATCGTGAGCAGGGACGCCGGGGCGGTCCATCCGGTGGCGGTGACGAGCAGGTCGCAGTCGACTCGCCGGCCATCGGCCAGCTCCACCGACTGCACGCCGCTTCGGCCGTGCACACGGACGACGTCGCCGCCGAGCCTCGCGTCCTCGACGCGCACCACGTCCACGCCTACCCGCATCAGGTCGGCCGCCGCGGCATCTCCCTCGGCGTTCGCGGTGAGTACGACGGCGCGGTCCCCGGGCCGGACGGCGTACAGGTTGACGAGCCTGCGGACGGCGGTGGACAGCATCACGCCGGGGACGTCGTTGCCGGCGAACACGTACGGTCGCTCGATCAACCCCGGGGCCACCACGAGACTTTTCGCGCGGGCCTTCACCAGTCGTTCGCAGACATCCGGCAGCCCGCGCTGCAGAACGGAGACCCAGTTGTCGTCGTACCGACCGAGCACGACCGAGTTGGTGAGGACCTCGACGTCCGGCGTCGCGGCCACCAGGTCGCGGAGCTCCCGCAGGGCGACGAGGTCGGCCGACCCGCCCCACCGGAGGTGACCGCCGAGCTCGTGCTCCTCCTCCACCAGCAGCACCCGTGCGCCGGTGCGGGCGGCGGCGACGGCCGCGGCCATGCCGGCGGGTCCGCCACCGGCGACGAGGACGTCGGGATGGACGTGTCGCTTGTCGAAGCGCGGACGCCGATCCGGGGCGGGCTGATGCAGCGGGATCTCGCCACCGTGCGCGAACCGCTCGAGCACCCGCTCGTACGCGGGCCACAGCCGACCGGGGCGCATGAACGTCTTGTAGTAGAAGCCCGCCGGCAGAAACCGCCCCACCAGGCCGTTCGCCGCCTTGACGTCGAACGCCAACGACGGCCAGGTGTCCTGGGAGCGGACCTCCATGCCGGCCGCCACCAGCCTATGGGCGCCGCGGACGTTGGGCTCGTCATCGGCCTGCATGAGGCAGCCCGGGTCGAGGTGGCTGGCGGTGAGCATCCCGCGCGGACGGTGGTACTTGAAACCGCGGGAGAACACCCGCACGCCGCAGGCCGCCAACGCGGAGGCGATCGTGTCGCCGGCGTACGCCGGGTAGCTGCGGCCGTTCCAGCTGAACGCGATCTCGGCGTCGCGGTCGACGACCTCACCGGGCTGGCGGTCCAACCGCCGAGACATCACCGGAGAGTCGCCGTCGCTCCGCCAGGGTGGGCGTCTCACGGTTCGATCACCTGCCCGCTGGCATCCGCACTGGCGCCTTCACCGGCGTCGGTGGCCGAGCGGACCTCGTTGGTCGTGGTGTTGCGCTCCACGGTGAGATAGCGACGGCAGCCCATCCGGTGGTACCAGCGCTCCGTCCCCCAGCCGGCGACGTTGGCTCGTAGGTAGAGGTACTCGCGCCAACGTTCCGGGGTCGCCGTCCGGGGGTCGGGGCGAGCGCCGACCTCGCCGACGTAGCCGAACTCTCCGGCGTCACGCGGGCCGCACCAGGGGCAGGGAAGAAGGATCACAGGCAACCTCTAGTGGCCGACCGCCGCGGCGCCCTTTTCACCGACGAGGTCGCCGCGCGCGAACCGGTCGAGACCGAACGGGGCGATGATCTGCGGTGTGCGCCCGGTGGCGACGTACTCGGCCATCGCCTCCCCCGCGGCGGGTCCGGCCTTGAAGCCGTACGTGCCCCAGCCCACGTCTAAGAGGAACCCGTCGACATCGGTGCCGCCCATGATCGGAGCGAAGTCCGGGGTCATGTCGCACAGCCCTGACCACTGCCGCAGCAGGCGCAGCTTCGCCAGCGACGGCATCAGCTCCAACACGTGGCTGGCGAGCCCCTCGATGAACTCGAGCGACCCGCGGGTGGAGTAGGAGGCGAACGGGTCGACGCTCGCCCCGAACACCAGCTCGCCGCGCGCGGTCTGGCTGACGTAGACGTGCAGTGTCCCGGAGACGACGACGGTGCTCAGGAACGGCTTCACGGGCTCGGTGACGGCGGCCTGCAGCGGGAACGTCTGCACCGGCAGCCGCACTCCCGCCAGGTCCGAGACGAGGGTGGCCCAGCCCGCCGTGCAGTTGACGACGACGGGCGCGCTGATGCCTCCCCGGTTGGTCTGTACGCCGGCCACCCGGCCGCCCGAGGTGTCGATGCCGGTCACCTCGGTGTCCTGGTGGAGGTGCACGCCGAGGGCGTCGGCCGCCCGGGCGTAGCCCCAGACCACGGCATCGTGCCGGACGATCCCGCCGGGTGGGTGATAGAGCGCGCCGAGGATCGGGTAGCGCGCCTCGTCGGTGGTGTCCATGGCCGGGACGAGCCGCTTCACCTCGTCGGGCCCGATGACGTCGGAGTCGACCCCGCTGAGCTTGTTGACCTCCGCCCGCCAGCGCATGGTCCGCAACGAGGTGTCGTTGTGCGCCAGCGTGAGGTGTCCCCGGCGGGAGAACATCACGTTGAAGTTCAGGTCCGCCGCGAGGGTCTCGTACAGCTTGAGGGAGCGGTCGTAGAAGCGAACGCCCTCGGGGGTGAGGTAGTTCGACCGGAGGATCGCGGTGTTGCGTCCCGAACCGCCGCCGCCGAGGTAGCCCTTGTCGAGCACGGCCACGTCGGTGATGCCGTGGTTCTTGGCGAGGTAGTACGCCGTGGCGAGACCGTGGACCCCCCCTCCGATGATGACGACCTGATAGCCGCGCTCAGGCGCGTGCGTGCGCCAGGCGGGTGCCCACCTGTCGCCGACGACGCCGTGCCGCAGCAGGGCGAGGGCGGAGTAGCGGGTGGAGCGGCGACGGCCGCGTGGGCGTCGCTCAGCCATGCCCGATCTCGTTCTCACGCAGCATCCACAGCATCTGCTGGCGCCACCGCTCGGTCGCGGCGACGTCGCCCAGGGTGTAGAGGTGCAGCCCGGCCATCCGGCGTTCGGGCTCGGCCATGTCGGCGGCCAGTCGCAGCACCACGTGGTCCGGACGGTAGCCGCCGGGCCGGAGGAGCCGCACCAGCCCATGCCGGTGCTTACGCAGGAAGCGGGCAGACTGGCCGATGCCGATCCGTCCGACGATCCTCAGCAGCTTGCGTTGGTCGACCGCTCCGGCGACACCCACGTGGACGGGCAGATGCATACCGCTCTGGCGCGCCCCGGTGACCCAGCTCGACACCGCCTTGGCGTCGAAGCACATCTGGGTGACGACGTAGGTGCTCAACGGCTGCTTGGCGTGCAGCGCGCGCATCAGGTCCTCGTGGGATATGAGCGGATGTCCCTCGGGGTAGCCGGCGACACCCACCTGATCCAGCCCTCGCGCCACGCCCGACTCTCGCAACCGCTGCATCGCGGTCAGCAGTTCGAGCGAGTCAGTGAAGTCGCCGACCGGCCGCTCGCCGTCCCCGGCGACGACGAACACGTCGCCGACGCCCGCCACTTCCAAGCGATGCAGGATCTCGGTGAGGTGGGCGTCGTCGAACACCAGTCGGGCGGCGAGGTGCGGCACCGCCGAGAAGCCGACCCGGGCGAGCGCCTCGGTGAGCACAAGGGTCGGCTCCAGGCCGTGCCGGGGCGATGCGGTCACCGTCACGGGAAGCTCATGCGGAACATGCTGCTCGACGAGCTCCGCGGTGCCTGCCAGCGGCAGCACCTCGACACGCGGCCGGCGTAAGGCGGCGGCCAACGCATCCCGGCGCCGGTGCTCACCGGAGCTGGACGACGCGGCGCGGCTGGTCCGGGAGTCGGTCATGGCCTGTCTAGAGCTGCTCGCTGTAGGCACGGTTGTGGCTCGCCAGTCCCGGTGCGTCACCGAAGAAGGCGTGCTTGGACATGTCCGCGGAGTACCGGCTGGCGGCGGGTGTCCGGCCGAGCGCCTCCGCCATGCTGCGCACATGGTGGGGTGCCGCGCCGCAGCACAGGCCGAAGTAGCGCACCCCGGCCGCGTCGGCGCTCCGGGTGAACACCGCGATCTCGTAGCGGTTGCACGTGAAGGGCTCCAACGCGGTCGGGAAGGGCTTCCCGTCCGGGAGCAGGTGATCGTCGGGCTCTTCCAACGACTGGAAGGTTGGCTGGTCGGCGGTGGTGCGATAAGGCACGGGCAGGGCCGCGACCGGTACGTCGACCGCGCTGGTGACCGCCGGTAACAGCGGCAGCATGGTGGCTGGGCCGCGAATGCAGTTGAGACCGACCACGTCGGCACCCTCCGCGGCGAGCCGCTTGCAGGCGTCCGGCAGGGACCAGCCCTCCCGGGTCTCAGGCGCTCTGCCGACGGCCAGTGTGATGACCGCTGGCAGATCCGCCTCCTTGATGACCTCCAGGGCGAGCTGGGCCTCTCCGGCGTACCGGAACGTCTCGCCGATGACGAAGTCGACCTCGGCGTCTGCCGCCCACCCCACCTGTTCCTCGAACATCGCCCTGGTCTGCGCCTGTGTGTCGGCGTCCGCCGGGTCGTAGAGGTTGGTGTTGCAGATGTTTCCCGCGAGCAGCGTGCCGCTCTCGTCGGCCACCCGGCGCGCGAGCTCGAGCGCCTGTCGGTTCATGTCCTCGAGCAGCCCGTCCTTGCCCACCGCGCGGAGCTTCTCCCGGTGGGCGTAGTAGGTCAGCGCCTCGACCACGTCGCTGCCGGCGTGCACGAAGTCGCGGTGCAGCGACGTCACCTGCTCAGGATGGTCAAGGACGACCTCCGGCACGAACGCCCCGGCCTGCAGGTACCCGCGCCGTTCCAGCTCGAAGAGGTAGCCCTCGGCGCAGATCACCTGCCCGACCGCCAGTCGCTCCATCAGCCCCGGACGGCTCTGCACGGCCGACTCCGTCATCTGCTCGTTCCTGCGGCCGCCAGGCCCTTCGGGGTCTCCTTCTTGGGGTCGACGAACGGCCTGGGCACCACCACGGCGTCGACCTCCCCACGAGCGGCCGTGTGGACGGTCAGCTTGGTCCCGTTCTCGCTCTGCTCGGTCGGCACCAGCGCGAAGCCGATGTTCTTCTCCAGCCGTGGAGACCAGAAGGCCGATGACACCTGACCGATCTGCTTGGCCGTCCGCTGGGGGCCGTCGGTGACCGGCAGGTAGTCGTCAAGGTAGCCGATGAGCGGGTCGCCGCCGATCTCCACGCCGACCACCTTGCGACTGACGCCCTCCTCGGCGATGCGCGCCAGCGCCTGCTTGCCGACGAAGTCGGCCTCCTGGTCGTCGACTGTCCATCCCAGGCCGATCTCGTAGGGGTTGAGGAACGCGTAGTCGCTGTAGGCGTTGTTGTCCAAGGCGATGTCGGAGCCGTAGCTGAGGATCCCGGCCTCCACCCGACGGATCTGGCAGGGGCCGATCACCGCGAGGTCGTGCGGCACGCCTGCCTCGAGGAGGGTGTCCCACAGCTTCGTGGCGTCCCGGCTGGCGTTGCGCAGGTAGATCTCGTAGCCGACCTCGCCGGTGTAGCCGGTCCGACCCACGACGACGTTCATGCCGTTGAGCTCGAACTCGCTGCTCCAGTAGTACTTGAGGTCGAGGACCCGCTCCCCGAAGAGGTCGCGCATCAGCGCCTGGGACTTCGGACCCTGGATCTGCACCGGCGCCACGTCGGGTTCGCTGACCCGCACGTCGAGGCCCGCCTGACTGGCCACCCCCTTGGCCCACAGCAGCACGTCGCCGTCGGCGACAGAGAACCAGAAGCAGTCCTCTGCCAGCCGGAGCAGCACCGGGTTGTTGATGACACCGCCGTCGACGTCGGTGTTGAGCAGGAACTTGTTCTGCCCCACGGCGCACTTGGTGAGGTCCCGCGGGGTGAGCATGTTGGCCAGCGTCAAGGCGTCGGGGCCGGCGATCTCGACCTGGCGCTCCACGCCGACGTCCCACAACGTGACGTCGCGGACGAGCTTCCAGTACTCGGTGATCATGTCGTCGTAGTGGCGGGGGTGGTACATCCGGTTGCACACCGTGTAGGACTGCACACCGTGGCGTTCGGAGGCGTAGAAGTACGGCGACTTGCGGATCCGCGAGTACATGTGGATCTTCGGGACGTCATAGGGAATGCGCATTGCGGGTTCTCTCCTCGTCGGGTTGGGTCAGCTCCACGGGAACGGTGAGCTGCTCGTGGGATGCAGCTCGCCGCGCTCGTAGCGGTCGAATCGGAACGGTGCGAGCAGCTCCTGCGGCTCGCCGAGTATTTCTCGCGCCACCAGTTCGCCGACGCCGATCATCTTGTAGCCGTGGTTGGAGTCGGCGATGACGTAGGCGTTCTGCCGGAACGTGTCGAACACCGGGAAGCTGTCGGGGGTGAAACAGCCCAGCCCTCCGGAGTTCTCGTCCTTGTAGAGGTGACTGGTGCCCTCGAATCGCTGGTGACAGTGGGCCAGGGCCGCGGTCCACATGCGGGCGAAGTCGGGTGACACGGTGAACTCGGGGCTGGCCGGGCCGTACGGGTCCACCGCCACCTCCGCGGTCGGCTTGCCCACCGCCATCGGTATCGCGCCGCCCTGTACGCCGCCGAAGGAGAAGTCGGGCTTGTAGTAGATGCCCCACATCTGCTCGGTGACGAGGCCGCCGTCCTCGTCGTACAGAGGTGTGTCGGAGTCGACGTGCACGACCGGCGGCAGCCCGCCGCGGGTGTCGGTGAACAGGCCGGGATCGACGCCGAGCGTGCCCTCCTGCAGCAGCAGGTAGGTCCACATGGCGGCGCCACGGTGCAGCTGCCCGTCGCGGTCTCGGATGTCGACGGTCTCCGGCAGTTCCAGCATCGCCCAGACGTCCCGGATCCAGGGCCCGACCGCGACGACGAGCTGCTCGCAGCGGACCGTGCCCTGGTCGGTCGTCACCGCGCGCACAGCGCCGCCGTCGACGTCTGTCCCGGTGACGCGCACGCCGGTCATGATCCGGACCCCCTCGGCCTCCGCCTTCGCGGCCAGGCCACGCATCGACGCCAAGTTGTTGGCGTACCCGCCCCGGTGCTCGTGCAAGACGTTGGTGATGCCCGGAGCCTGCCAGTCGCCGAACAGGTCGCCGAGGTAGCTCCGGCAGTCGGCCTCCCCCTCGACCAGGGTGGAGGCGTAGCCGATCTCTTGCTGCTCGGCGTGGATCTGTCCGACATTGGCGCGCATGACCTCCGGGGCCGCCTGCAGGTAGCCGACCGGGTGGTAGGAGAACGCCGCCGGGTCGGACTCCCAGACCGCCACCGAGTGCGCCATCAGCCGGCGCATCGCCGGCTGGAAGTAGTTGTTCCGGATGACACCGCAGGCGATACCGGAGGCACCGGCCCCGACGCCGTCCTTGTCGAGCACGACCACGTCGTCGCCACCGCCCTGCCCACGGGCCTTCAGCTCGCGGGCGAGGTGCCACGCCGTGGACAGGCCGTGTACGCCCGCCCCGATCACCACGTACCGGATCGCCGGCGGTAACTGGGGCTCTGGTGACATCGTCTTTTCGCCTCCTGTTGCCATATCGGCAACGCTGTTGCACAATTGCCACCGCGACGCTAACACGGGAGGCCGCCGTTGACCACAGCCAATCGCCCGGTATCGACAGTGGAGCGTGCCGTGGCCGTCCTGCACTCGCTCGCGGACGCCCCCGGCGACCTCGGCAACAACGAGATCGCCCGGCGCACCGGCATCAACCCGAGCACCGTTTCCCGGCTGCTCGCCACCTTGGCCCAGGACCAGATGGTCACGCGTACGCCGGACAGCGGCCGGTTCCGGCTCGGCCCCCGGCTGGTCGAGCTCGGCAACGCGGCGCTCGCCCGGGTCGACATGCGCCAGCTCGGCCGTCCGCACCTGGTGGCTCTCACCGAGGCAACCGGTGAGACGGCCACACTCTCCGTCCCGTACGGCGAGGCCACCATCACCGTCGACTTCGTCCAGAGCCCGTCGTCGGTGCGCAGCGTCGCCGAGGTCGGCCGCCCGAGTGTCACCCACGCCACCGCCATCGGCAAGGTGTTCCTCGCCCACGCGGACGCTCCACCGTCGCCAGACCCGATGCCGTCGTATACCCGGCGGACCATCACCGAAGCCGCTGTGCTGGCCGCGGAGGTCGACGCCACGCGTGCCCGTGGCTGGGCCGAGTCGGTCGGTGAACGCGAGGACGACCTGAACGCCATCGCCGCCCCGGTGCTCGACGCCGTCGGCAGCCTGGTGGCGGTCCTTGGCCTCCAGGGGCCAGCGGCCCGATTTGGCCGACGGGCCATGCTCGCCGCGGTCGATGAGCTGGTCACGCACTCGGCTCAGCTCTCGTCGGCGAACGGCAGGTGAACAGCGCGACAACCCCCGTCGCAAGTGTTGCGATTCGGCAACCCCCTTGTGCAAGGTCACCGCTCCGTGCCACAGTCGTTGCACCTGACAGGTGTGGATGAGGACGGAGGTATTCATGGGGACAGAGTTGCTCATGGGAACTGCACTCCTTCAGATGTGCGGGCTCAGCAGTCATGCCTGAGGGATGGCTGGGGAGTTTCTGGACGTATCTCCAGTTCACCTGGGAGGATCTGCTCCAGCTCGGCATCGAGCACGCGGTCTTGGTGGCCGAGGCGGTGGCCATCGCCACCGTGATCGGTGTAATGCTCGGTGTGGCGACCTACCGGACCGGCCGGCCCCGTGAGCTCGTCCTGGCGGTAACGGGCACTTTCTTGACCATCCCGTCGCTCGCGCTCTTCCCGCTGTTCATCCCGATCTTCGGCCTCGGCACCACCTCGGTCCTCGTCGGCCTCGTGATGTACGGCCTGCTGCCAGTCACCCGGAACACGATCGTCGGCTTGCTCGAGGTCGACCCGGCCGTCGTGGAGTCCGCGCAGGGGATGGGCATGAGCCGCACGCGGCGGCTGCTGCGCATCGAGCTCCCGCTGGCCTGGCCGGTGATCGTGACCGGGATGCGCGTGTCCGCGGTCCTGATGGTCGGCATCGCCGCGATCGGCGCGTACGTCAGCGGGCCCGGGCTGGGCAACGACATCTTCTCAGGAATCACCAACTTCGGCAGCGCCAGCTCGCTCAACCTGATTCTGGGCGGGACACTCGGAGTGGTGATCCTCGCCATCCTCTTCGACCTGCTGTTCAGCGTGATCTTCCGAGTCACAACTCCGAAAGGTATCCGATGAGTGACGCACACCCGGACGGAACGACTCCGACCGTCACCGTCAAGATCCGGCTCGAGAGCCTGGCGAAGCGGTTCGGTCAGCGCGAGGCCGCGGTGGACGACCTCTCGCTGGAGATCCCCGAGGGCGAGATCGTCATCCTCGTCGGGCCGTCCGGCTGCGGGAAGACCACGACGATGAAGATGATCAACAGGATCATCGAGCCCAGCTCTGGGCGGATCTTCCTCGACGAGGAGGACGTCACCAAGGTCAACCCTGACCATCTGCGACGCCGGATCGGCTACGTGATCCAACAGATCGGCCTCTTCCCACATCTGACGATCGCCAGCAACATCGCCACAGTGCCGAAGATGCTCGACTGGGACAAGGAGCGCATCTCCAAACGAGTCGACGAGCTGCTTGAGACCGTCGGGATGGACCCGGGCGAATACCGCAATCGCTACCCCAAAGAACTGTCCGGTGGCCAGCGCCAGCGAGTCGGTGTCGCCCGTGCCATGAGTGCCGACCCCGACGTGATGCTGATGGACGAGCCCTTCGGTGCAATCGACCCGATCACTCGCGACCGACTCCAAAACGAGTTCCTCCGCCTCCAGGAGCAGATCAAGAAGACCATCATCTTCGTCACCCACGACATCGACGAGGCGATCAAGATGGGAGACCGGATCGCGATCCTCCGAGAGCAGTCGCACATCGCGCAGTTCGACACCCCCGAGCGGATCCTCGTCAACCCCGCAGACGACTTCGTCGCAGACTTTATCGGGCGCGGCGCCTCGCTGAAGCGCCTCAGCCTGAGCCGAGTGCGAGACGTCGAGCTGCACCAGTGGCCCACGGCGGAGGAAGGGGCCGGTCGCGACGAGGTGCGTCGATTGCTCGATGACAGCGACAAGAGCGCCGTGCTCATACTCGACGATCAGCGGCGCCCGGTGAACTGGGTCAACGCCGAACACCTGGAACGCTCCGGAGATGGGCGGTCCTTGTCCGAGGGCGGGCTTCCCGCTGAGGCGGTAGTGCAGCCGAACGCGACGCTGAGCGACACCCTCAACGAGATGCTCACCGCTCGCTACAGCACCGCGATCGTCGTCGACTCCTCAGGTGCCTATCAGGGCATCGTCGACATCGACACGATCAACGATTCAGTCCGCAACATGCGCAGCGACGAGCGCGACCGCCTGCGCAGCGGGGCGTCCGCCCCCGACGAAGGGACCGTGTAGATGTCGACGGTCCCCACCCGGAAACCGGAACCTAGCCCGAGCCTAGCCTCGGAGGGTGGCGGCGAGGCCGCAGTAGAAGGCGCCCCGCGTAGCGGCGGCCGATCGCCGGTGGGCTACCTGGTCATGCCGGTCCTGCTCGCTGCGATCCTGCTCGCGCTCTGGCTATGGGCACGCGGTGAGGACCTGACTTCGACCGAGCGTCAGCGGGTGCAGTTCGACTTCATCCTGGCCAGGGCCTGGGAGCACATCGAACTCACGGCCGTGTCCACGGCGATCGTGCTAGTGATCGCGATTCCACTCGGGATCGTGCTCACCAGGCCGTTCGCCCGACGCATCACGCCTTACGCCATCGCGGTCTTCAACGTGGGCCAGGGTGTTCCTACCGTCGGCCTGCTTGCGCTCTTGGTGACGGTCTCGACCATCGGTTTCTGGACGGTTGTCGTCGGACTCGTGGCCTACTGCTCGCTGGCGGTGCTGCGCAACACCATGGTCGGCCTGGAGCAGGTGGACGAGTCGGTGATAGAGGCGGCCCGCGGCATGGGGATGACCAGGCGAGCTGTCCTGACCAAGATCGAGCTTCCGCTGGCGGTACCGGTCATGATGGCCGGGGTTCGGACGGCTCTGGTGATCAACGTCGGCACCGCGACGCTCGGCACCTTGTTCGACGCGGGGGGGCTAGGCGACATAATCAACACCGGCATCACCAGGTCCGACGAGTTGATCACCGTGATCGGCAGCGTCCTCGTTGCCGTGCTGGCCCTGCTCGTCGACTACGTGGCCGGGGTTGCCGAGGACCTGCTGCGCCCACGAGGACTATGACCGAACCGAAACCACAAAAAACAACACGACAACAGAACGGAAGGTAGAGCCACGATGCGCAACAAAACAAAGGCCGTCCGGCTGACTGCGCTGCTCGCCGGCTTGGCGATGACGGTAGCTGCCTGCGGCGACGACGGCGGTGGCAGCGGCAGCGGTGATCTGTCCGGCGAGTCCTTCACCGTCGGCTCCAAGGAGTTCACCGAGCAGCTCATCGTCGGCTCGATGGCGATCCAGGTCTTGGAGGACGCAGGTGCTGAGGTCGAGGACAAGACCGGCCTCGTCGGCACCGAGACTGTCCGGACGGCTCTGACCGCGGGCGAGATCGACTTGTACTGGGAGTACACCGGCACCGGCTGGACCAGCCACCTTGGTCACGACGGCACCGAAGCGCCAGATGACCCCCAGGAACTCTTCGATAAGGTGGCCGAGGAGGACCTGGCGAAGAACAAGATCAAATGGTTCGCCCTGGCATCGTTCGAGAACACGTACGCGATCGCCACTACGGCTGAACGCGCGAATGAGCTCGGAACCACGACGCTGAGCGACTATGCGGAGGTGGCGAACAGCAACCCGGCGGACGCGTCGCTGTGCGCCGCCACCGAGTTCCTCACCCGCTCCGACGGCTGGCCTGGGGTCGAGAAGACCTACGGCTTCAACCTGCCGACCAGCGAGATCGTCGAGGTCGACCTCGGGCTCGTCTTCGACCAGGTTCCCTCGGGCGAGGAGTGCAGCTTCGGCGAGGTGTTCAGCACTGATGGCCGTATCCCGGCGAATGACATGACACTTCTCGAGGACGACAAGGGCTTCTTCGTCAAGTACAACCTCGCGATGACGGCTGACGCGCAGGTCTTCGAGCAGAGCCCGGAACTCGAGGAGATCTTCACTCCGATCGCGGAGGCACTGTCCACCGAGACCATGCAGGACCTGAACGCCCAGGTGGACGAGGAGGGTCTGCCGCCCGAGGAGGTCGCCCAAGCCTGGCTCGAGGATAACGGTTTCCTCGGCTGACAGCCCATGATCGACCGTCTC
>JACCUS010000017.1 GCA_013811715.1 Nocardioidaceae bacterium | reverse complement strand
ATGTGTCGCAACATCAGAACCCTGCACAACTTCGAGCCACCCGCCACCGAGGACGAGATCCGGGCCGCCGCGCTGCAGTACGTGCGCAAGGTCGGCGGTACGTCGAAGCCGTCGGCCGCCAACGCCGGGGCATTCGACCGGGCCGTCGACGCGGTCGAACGGGCGACCGCGTCGCTGCTGGATCAGCTCGTCACGCACGCGCCGAAGCGCGACCGCGAGACGGAGGCAGTGAAGGCGAGGGAGCGCCACGCGCAACGGTTCGGCTCACGGGCGTAACGAAGCTCATGAGCCTTTACCAGGTCAGCCGCCCACCAATGGTGGCTCTTCCTTGATGGCGAGGTGGTCGACTGTGCCGCCTCGCCACTCGAGGAGGAGCAAGGTGGCGTCGTCGGTGGTGGCTCCTCGTTCGAGCGCCAACGTGTGGGAGAGGCGCCGTACCGTCTCCTGCACGGAGTCGCCGTCGCTTTCGACACGTTCGATGAGCTCCCTGAGACGTGTCTCGCCGAACTGGACGCCGCCGCGTTGGTGTTCCTCGAAGAGTCCGTCGGTGAAGAACAGCACGCGGTCACCGCGTTGGAGCGTCCTCTCGGCCACGATCGGCGTGGCCCCGCCGAAACCGACGGGCAGCGTCGTCGGGCTGTCTAGCGAGCCCACGATCCGGCCTCCACGCAGGAGCAGCGGTGCGGGCTGTCCCGCGTTGAACCACTGCAGCCGTCCCGACACGACGTCGAGTCGTGCCATCTGCGCGGTGGCGAAGCTGTCCGGGCCGAACTGGCGGGCGATGGCGGCGTCCATGGCCCTGTAAAGGCCGCCCAACTCGACGTCTGAGCGTCGGGCGTGGCGGTAGGCGCTGATCGCGAGGGTCGCCATCACTGCGGCGTCCAGGCCATGCCCCATCGCGTCGATCATCGCGACGTGCATGATGTCGTCGTTGAGCGCGTAGTCGAAGCTGTCCCCGGCGACGTCGTACGCCGGCTCGAGGGCACCGGCGACCGCGACCTGCGGCGTCGTCATCATCAGTGGCGGCAACAGCTGCCACTGCATCTCCGCAGACAGGCTCATCGGCTGGCGGCGCCGCGCTTGGAAGAACCTGTCGGTGAGCATGGACTTGGTGATCAGCGTGTTCGCCACCAGCCCAGCCAGCCGGGGGGCCAACCGCCGATCATGGTCGTCAAGGGCGTCGACGGTGAAGGAGAGGATCCCGACGCGATCGGTGCCGTCGAGCAGCGGAACGAAAAGCCGCACTGCGCCATCCTGCGTGCGCTCGACCGTCTTGTCGGTCCGGAAGGCGCGGCCCGCCCACGATCCGTCGATCGGCTGCGGCGTCCCGACCACCAGACCCTCCCCTGGCAGCGGCACTAACGTCTTCTGGTCGTAGTCTTGCAGGAGCACTTCGACGTCGCGGCCACCGATCAACCCGATCTCCTGCGCGATGAGCGTGGCGATCATATGCGGCGGTATTTCGTGCGCCCGGTCCAGCAGCGACCCGAGCAGGCGCTCACCGAAACCCTCGGAGCGATCGACGACCGCTGAGGGCTCGTGATCTGCGTGCTCTTCGGCCATGGTCTTGAAATGTTACCCAAGAGCGCGGCGTGAGCAACGGTCGTCATTGTCGGGGGGATACGGCGGGTGTGGGGCCCGGCCCGATCTCAGGGGTTGGGAGTTCCAAGCGGCCCGGTTCCCGCTGATCGGGGAGCTCGGTCCATCGTCAGCAGCTCCTCCCTGCCTGCCCCGCCCGAGACACCCAAGACGAGCACCGGGCCGACACCCTTGGCGTACAGCTTGTACTCCAACACGTCGGGCTCGAGGGCGTTGGTGTCCTTCGTCAGCAGGGCGTCCTTGAATAGTCCGGAGGGCACCTCGGCCATCTCGTTCGTGCTCAGGACGGCGCCGTTGTCCTCAGCCTCGCCCGCGTAGTACTCCTGTCGGTACTGCATGCCGGGATCCGGGTCGGCCGGGATGATGATCCCCGGCAGCGTTCCGTCCACGCCTGCCTCGAAGGAGCCTCCCCTGGTCGTGATCTTGCCATCCTCGAACTCGGCGGTGTCCTCTCCGAGGTACCAGATGTTGCCCTGCCGGTCCTGCGCGTACCAGTCGCGGGTGTCCTCGGTGATGGCGCCATCCTCAGTCACGGTGTCGCGTACCACCCGAGCCGTGACGCCGTTGGCGATCTTCTCGGTCTGATGGGTCACCACCACGACCACCTTCTGTACGGCGCCCTGGC
>JACCUS010000003.1 GCA_013811715.1 Nocardioidaceae bacterium | reverse complement strand
GCCAACCGGCGCAGGTCGTCGGTCAGCTCCTGCTCGTGCACGGTCACCTCGCGCCCCTCGACGGTGAACACGTAGACGAACCGATCCGGCTGCGGTGTTCCCTTGCCCACGGCGTCGAAGTCGATCCGCTGCACCAACACGGTGACCTCGTCGCCACGTCGGCTGACCGACGGGTCGACCTGGGCCGTGACCGTTCGCCCGGCCAGCCCGCCGGAGCGCCGAACCGACACCACACCGGCGCGCCTCGAACCGGAGGGCCCTGACTCCGGCGCACCGGACGCGCCGGTCCCGACGTCGACACCCGCACCTGCCCCGGTGCCGACCCCCAACGGGACGACCTCCACCCCTTCCCAGGCGCCACGGACGGCCTCGGGCTGCTCGCCCTCGCCATGCAGCGCCACCGCCGAGTCGATGGTGGCCTGCGCGAAGCCCATGAAGTCGGTCGACGACGTGACGGCTGCAGAGGTGAGCGCGTGGTACCAGATCGGCCCGGCCTCGTCCCAGGCGTTGCCGCCCAGGGCGGTCGCCGCGAGGTAGAAGGCGCGGTTGGGGATGCCGGAGTTGATGTGCACTCCCCCGTTGTCATCGGTGGTCTCGACGTAGTCCGACATGGTGCCGACCTGTGGGTCTCGGCCGAGCACCGGGTCGTCGTACGCCGTCCCGGGCGCCTGCATCGACCGCAGCGCCACCCCGTTGACTCCAGGGAGGAAGATCCCCTCACCCACGAGCCAGTTGGCCTGGTCGCTGCTCTGGCCGAGCGCGAACTGCTTCGCGAGCACGCCGAACACGTCGGAGACGCTCTCGTTCAGCGCGCCGGGCTGGCCCTGGTAGGCGAGCCCCGCGGTGTGCTGGGTGACGCCGTGCGTGAACTCGTGGGCCAGCACGTCCATCGTCTTGGTGAAGCGCCCGAAGATCTTGCCGTCACCGTCACCGAACACGAGCTGTCGCCCGTCCCAGAACGCGTTGGCGTAGCCCTCCCGGTAGTGGACCGTCACCGTCACCGGCGTACCGGCATCGTCGATGGAGTCACGCGACATAGCCCTGCGGAAGAACTCGACGCTGGCGGCGGTGCCGTCGTACGCCTCGTCGACCGCCAGGTCGCTGGTGGCGGGTTCGTCCTCCGCCCGCACCGCGGTGCCCGGCAGGTCGGAGCCACCGTTGGCGGAGTAGATCGTCCATCGCGCCACGTCCGCCGGTGACGGCACGTCGTCGGGGAAGATGCCAGCTGCTCCGGTCCGCCGCCGCCGGATGTCCTCGTCGATGGCGAGGGTGCCGCGCGAGATCTGCGACGTGTTGGCGTCCGGATGCATGTCGGCGATGTGCTGAAGCAGGTACGGCGGGATGATCTGGCAACGCGTCATGCTCCACACCTACCGCCCCAGTCCGTCGATGTCCACTGGCCTCAGCCGAACCCCCGTGCACGTTCACGTTCGTCGCCATGGCCTGAGGCAACAGCCGAACAGACGAGGGCGCAATGGTCAGATCGGGTGGTCTGGGTTGACGGACCAACAGACCCGTTAGGGTCGGCGTCATGGCTACCCGCTCCTACCTTCGCTTCCCGCACGTCCGTGGCGACCAGGTCGTCTTCGTCGCCGAGAACGACATCTGGCTGGCCGGCACCGGGGGCGGCCGCGCCTTCCGCATCACCACCGACCAGCGACCGGCGACATCGCCCCGGTTCTCCCCCGACGGCTCCAAGGTCGCCTGGACGGCCAACCGAGACGGCGCCAACGAGGTCTACGTCGCGCCCCTCGACGGTGGCGTTTCCAAGCGACTGACCTTCTGGGGCCAGGTGTACACGAAGGTCCGTGGCTGGGTCTCCGACGACGAGGTCTTGGTGCTGAGTACGACGGGCGAGGCGGAAAGGTCCCGCGTCTTCGCGCACGCCGTGCCGGTCGACGGGAGCGCCTCCCGCCGGCTCCCCTACGGCTGGGTCCACGACATCGCGATGGCGCCCACCAGCGGCGGTGTGCTCGTATCGACCCCCGTCCAAGTCGAGCCGGCATGGTGGAAGCGCTACCGCGGCGGCACCGCGGGACAGCTGTGGCTCGACCTCACCGGTGAGGGACGGTTCAAGCGGATCTTCGCCGACCTGAGCTCGGGCCTGGTCAGCCCGGTGTGGACCGTCGGCGACGACGGCAGGCAGCACATCGGCCTCTGCTCCGACCACGAGGGTCGCGGCCAGGTCTACAGCGCCGTGGTCGGCAGCCGGGCGCCCAGCACGAACCGCCTGACGAGGCACACCGACCACCACGAGTTCTACGCGCGGCACGCCACCACCGACGGCCGCCAGGTCGTCTACCAGGCCGGCGGATCCCTGCACCTGCTGGACTCCCTCGACTCCGAGGCGCAACCGCGCGAGCTCGACATCTCACTCGGCGGCGCCCGCAGCGCGCTACAGCCGCAGGCCGTCAAGGCCGGCCCGGGTATCGAGACGATCAGCCCCGACATTTCGGGTCGGGCCTCGGCGGTGGAGACGCGGGGCACCATCCAGTGGGTCGCGCACCGCGACGGCCCGGTCCGGGCACTGGCCGACGGGTCGGCCGCACGACGTCGGCTGCCCGTCGTCCTCGGCGACAGCGGCCGGGTCGCCTGGGTCACCGACGCAGACGGTGACGACGCGGTGGAGGTCGTCGGCACCGAAGACGCGGACGCGACGGCGGCGACGCTGGTGGCGGCCGGCAAGGTGGGCAGGGTGCTGGAGATGGCGGCGTCTCCCGACGGCCGACGCGTCGCGATCGCCAGCCACGACGGACGCCTGCTCACGGTCGCCGTACCCGAGGGAGCGGTCACCAGGTCTGCGACGGTCAGAGAGGTCGACACCACCAGGTACGGCGACGTCAGCGGGCTGGCGTTCTCGCCCGACTCCCGGTGGCTGGCCTGGTCGGCCCCGGGCCCGGAACCGCTGCGGCACATCCGGATGGCGGACGTTGGCGGGCGTGGGAGGCCGTTCGACGTGACGCCGCTGCGGTTCACCGACTCCGACCCGGTGTTCACCATCGACGGGAAGCACCTGGCGTTCTTGTCGATCCGCAGCCTCGACCCGGTCTACGACGCCTTCGTCTTCGACCTGTCGTTCCCGAACGGCTGCCGCCCACACCTGGTGCCGCTCGCCGCCGACACGCCGTCGCCGTTCGACCCGCGGCTGGGCGGGCGGCCGCCCGAAAGTCCCGACGAACACTCCGGCGGCGCCAAGCCTGGCGGTACGGCGGGCGAGGCGGTCGACGGCCGATCCAAGGACGCCAAGCCGGCCGCCACCAGGGTCGACCTCGACGGCATCGAGCAACGGATCACCGCCGTCCCCGTCGCGGGCGGCCGCTACTCGGCCCTGCGGGCGGTTCAGGGTGGGCTGGTCTGGCTCAAGCACCCGCTCGGCGGCGTCGTGGGAGACGACCGCGCCAAGGTCGACGACGAACCGTCGCGCGCCAGCGTCGAGCATGTCGACCTGGCCACCGGAAAGACGCAGACGCTGGTGGAGACGGCCGACTCCATCGCCACGTCCGGCGACGGCGCCCGGCTGGTGGTCAACGACCACGGCGAGCTGGTCGTGCTCCCCGCCAACCGCAAGGTCGACAAGGACAGCCCGGAGGCCAAGGACGGCCCCGACCACGTCAAGGTCGACCTCGACCGGGTGCGCGTCCAGGTCGAGCCGGCCGCCGAGTGGCGCCAGATGTACCACGAGACCTGGCGACTCATGCGCGACCACTTCTGGCGCGCCGACATGGGGGGCGTCGACTGGGAGGCGGCCCGCGACCGCTATGCCCCGCTGCTGGACCGGATCGGCGCCCACGACGACCTCATCGACCTGATCTGGGAGATGCACGGGGAGCTGGGCTCGTCCCACGCCTACTGCATGCCGGCGCCCGACGACCCCGACACGGCCCGGCGACAAGGACTCCTCGGCGCCGACCTGGAGTTCTCCGGCGGCCAGTGGAGGGTCGCCCGGGTCGTGCCCGGGGAAGCGTCCGAGCGCCGGGCCCGTTCCCCGCTCGCCGCCCCCGGGGTCGGGGCCAAGGCCGGTGACGCGATCGTGGCCGTCGACGGCCGCCCGACCGGTGAGCTGGTCAGCCCGATGTCGCTGCTCGTCGGCACCGCCAACAAGCCCGTCGAGCTGACCATCGCGGCCGCCGGCGGAGGGGCACGTCGACGCGTGGTCGTCGTACCGCTCGCCGACGAGTTCCCGCTGCGCTACCAGGACTGGGTCAACGACCGGCGCGCGTACGTGCACGCCAAGACCGGCGACCGGATCGGCTACCTGCACGTGCCCGACATGGTGTCGGGAGGCTGGGCGCAGCTGCACCGCGACCTGCGCACCGAGGTCAACCGGGAGGCGCTCATCCTCGACGTGCGGGCCAACCGCGGCGGTCACACGTCCCAGCTCGTGGTCGAGAAGCTGGCCCGCAAGATCATCGGCTGGGACCTCGCCCGCGGCAACCAGCCGGAGTCCTACCCGGGCGACTCGCGCCGTGGTCCGATGGTCACCGTCACCGACATGTACGCCGGCTCCGACGGCGACATCGTGACCGCCGCGATCAGGGCGCTCGAGCTCGGCCCGGTGATCGGCACCCGCACGTGGGGCGGCGTGATCGGGATCGACGGCCGCTACCACCTGGTCGACAAGACGATGGTCACCCAGCCGCGGTACTCGTTCTGGTTCGAGCAGTTCGGCTGGGGCGTGGAGAACTACGGGGTCGACCCCGACGTCGAAGTGGTAGCCACGCCGCAGGACCAGGTCAACGGCGACGACGTGCAGCTCGACCACGCGATCGACCTGGTGCAGAAGCTGCTGAAGAAGACGCCCGCCCTCGACCCGCCGCCACTGCCACCGGTCTGACCGCGATGGCCTCGCTGGAACGCTCCCGCTCCGAACCGAGCGCGTTCGCGCGGGAGTTGTTCGACGGTCTGCCCGGACGGTACGACGCGCTGGCCGAGCTGCTCTCCTTCGGCCAGAACCGGCGTTGGCGGGCGGCGATGGTCGACGCGGTGGCGGCGATGGACCCGCCGCCAGGTCGGGTGCTCGACGTGGCGACGGGCACGGCGGGGGTGGCGCTGATGCTGGCTGGGCGCACCGAGGCCGAGGTGTTCGGCGTGGACCTGACCGAACAGATGCTGCGGCGTGGCCGGGACCGGGTGGCGAAGCGAGACGCGGCCGGTCGGGTCCGCCTGCTGCTGGGCCGCGGGGAACAGCTGCCGTGCCCCGACGCGTCATTCGACGCGCTGACGTTCACCTACCTGCTGCGATACGTCGCCGACCCGGCCGCCACGATTGCGGAGCTGGTGCGGGTGGTGCGTCCGGGTGGAGTGCTGGCCAGTCTGGAGTTCGCCGTACCCGGCCATCCGGTGTGGCGGACGGCGTGGCACGGGTACACCCGGCTGGTGTTGCCGGTGGCCGGGCTGGTGGCCGGCGGCCGGGAATGGGGCTCGGTCGGGCGGTTCCTCGGACCCTCGATCAGCGAGCACTACCGCGCCTACCCCGTCGACTGGACCGTCGAGGCGTGGCGGGCCGCCGGGATGGGGGCGGTCGACGTGCGGCCGATGAGTCTCGGCGGCGGCCTGGTGATGTCGGGTCGGAAGGCGGTGTGAGCTGGTGACCGACCAGGCGGCTGGAACAGGCTCGAAGGCCGGGCCGGCCTTCTACGCCAGGAGCGGTGGCCGGGCGGCGGACTGGTGGACGCTGCTGCACCCGCCGTACACGGTCTGGCACCTTAGCTATGCGGTGCTGGGCGCGGCGGTCGCGCCACACCGCGACTGGGTTGCCCTCGCCGCGACCGTGCTGGCGTTCTTCCTCGCCGTCGGGGTTGCCGCACACGCGCTGGACGAGCTGAACGGGCGACCGCTCGACACCGCGATCAGCGACCAGGTGCTGTGGGTGGCGGCCGTTCTGGGCCTGGCCGGCGCGGCGGCGCTCGGGATGGCCGGCGTCGCCTGGGGCGCCTGGGCGCTGGCCTTGTTCGTCCCGGTCGGCGTCGTGGTCGTGCTCGGCTACAACCTCGAGCTGTTCGCCGGCCGGCTGCACACCGACGTCGGCTTCGCCGTCTGGTGGGGCGGCTTCCCGGTCGTGGTGGGGTACGTCGCCCAGCAGCCGCCGCTGGACTGGACTCAGCTGGTCGCCGCCGGGGGCGTCACTGCGGCGGCGGCCGGAACCGCTTATGCGCAACGGATACTCAGCACGCCGGCTCGCCGGCTCA
>JACCUS010000002.1 GCA_013811715.1 Nocardioidaceae bacterium | reverse complement strand
TGCTCGACGTCAAGGCGGGAAGTGGCGCATTCATGAAGGGGCTCGACGACGCACGTGGGCTCGCGCGCACCCTGGTCGACCTCGGCACCGACGCAGGCGTCCACACGGTGGCCCTGGTCACCGACATGAGCACGCCGCTGGGGTTGGTGGTGGGCAATGCCGTCGAGGTGCGGGAGTCGCTCGACGTGCTCGCCGGCGGCGGCCCGCCCGACGTCGTCGAGCTGACCTTGGCCCTGGCCCGCGAGATGCTGACGGCGGTCGGACGCGAGGACGTCGACCCTGCCGACCGGCTGGCCGACGGCACGGCGATGGACGTCTGGCGTCGGATGATCGCGGCCCAGGGCGGCGACGCAGACGCCCCGCTTCCGCAGGCCAAGCACCACCACGTCGTGGCCGCGCCCGAGTCGGGGATGCTGCGCCGGCTGGACGCGTTGGCCGTCGGTACGGCGGCCTGGCGGCTCGGGGCTGGGCGGGCGCGTAAGGAGGACCCCGTGCAGGCGGGGGCGGGCGTCGTACTGCATGCCAAGCCCGGCGACCGGGTCGAGGCGGGTCAGCCGCTGATGACGCTCTTCAGCGACGACTCGGCGCGCTTTGCCCGCGCCGAGCAGTCCCTCGACGGCGGCTACGACATCGGCGAGCGCGGCGACTTCTCCACGACTCCCCTCGTGCTCGACCGCCTCGCGTAGCGCGCCCGGCCCCTCCTCCGCGAATTGCGGGAAAGTTGTCGTCGATCCGGTCTCGGAGCAGCAGGTTTCCCGCAATCCGCGGAAGGTGTCGGCCTTCAGCCGTCAGTCGGTCAGTCGGTCAGTCGGTGAGGAGGGTAAGCGTCTCGGCTACGAGGGCGGGCTTGGCAGCGGGCTCGCCATCCGATCCCTCGATCTCGACCGTCACCTTCAAGGTGACCTGGGTGCCAGCCCTTCCCGGTACGACGCCAGCGAGCTCGCAGCCGGCCCGGACCCGGCTGTCGACCGGTACCGGCGCTGGGAAGCGCACCTTGTTGGAGCCGTAGTTGACCTTCATACTCCAGCCGGCGTAGTCGATCAGCGATGCCACCATGACCGGCACCAGCGACATCGTGAGGTAGCCGTGGCCGATGGTGCCGGCGAACGGACCGGTGGCCGCGCGCTCGGGGTCGACGTGGATCCACTGGTGGTCGCCCGTCGCGTCGGCGAAGGCGTCGATGCGCTCCTGGTCGATCACGACCCAGTCGCTGTGGCCGAGGTGCTGGCCGACCGCGGCGTCGAGCTCGTCGACGGTCTGGAAGACCCGAGTCATGCCGAGACGCCAAGTCGTGGCCGACACGCCGTAGAAACCGGGCGGTAGCTGCCGTCTCGGCGGGTTAGGGGGTCAGCCACGGGGACCTCCGGCGACGTACAGCACCTGCCCGGTGACGAACGAGGCGCCCGCGCTGACGAAGAACGACACGGCGTGCGCGACGTCGTCGGGGGTGCCGACCCGGGGGACCGGTGTCTCCTTGGCGCGCGCCGCCTGGAGCTCCTCGAAGTCGACGCCGAGGCGCTCGGCGGTCGCGGCGGTCATGTCGGTGACGATGAAGCCGGGCGCGATCGCGTTGGCGGTGACGCCGAACCTGCCGAGCTCGATCGCGAGCGTCTTGGTGAAACCCTGCATGCCTGCCTTGGCGGCGGCGTAGTTGGCCTGACCGCGGTTGCCGAGCGCGGAGGTGCTGGACAGGTTGACGATGCGGCCCCAGCCGGCCTGTGTCATGTGCGCCTGAGTTGCCTTGGTCATCAAGAACGCCCCGCGCAGGTGGACTCTGAGCACTGAGTCCCAGTCGTCCTCAGTCATTTTGAAGAGCAGGTTGTCGCGGGTGATGCCGGCGTTGTTGACCAGGACCGTGGGTGCTCCGAGCGCGTCGGCCACCTCGGCGACGGCGGTCTCGACGCCGGCTGCATCGGCCACGTCGACGCGCACCGCGAGCGCCCGGCCGCCGGCTGTCGAGATCTCCTCGACCGTGCCTGCGCAGTCGACCTCGTCGAGGTCGAGCACGGCGACAGCGAGTCCGTCCGCGCTGAGCCGCTTGGCGACCGCCGCCCCGATGCCCCGAGCGGCTCCGGTGACGATGGCGACGCGCG
>JACCUS010000476.1 GCA_013811715.1 Nocardioidaceae bacterium | reverse complement strand
CGCCCATCGCGATGCCGACGTCCGCCTGCATGAGCGCCGGCGCGTCGTTGATGCCGTCACCGACCATCGCCACTCGCCCCGCTCGCTGCAAGCGTCTGATGTAGTCGGCCTTGTCGCCCGGCAGCAGTCCGCCCGAGAGATCCGCGATGCCGAGGGCCTCGGCGACCCTCCTCGCGGCGTGACGATTGTCACCCGTCAGGAGGACCGGGACGATTCCCGCCCGCCGCATGGCGGCGACTGCGACAAGAGCATCCGCTCGAATCTCGTCGCCGAAAGCGATCAGGCCGATCAGGTCGCGATCGCGACCGACCGCGATGACTGTCCGGCCCTGATCTTCGAGTGCGACGACTCTCGCCACGACAGGCCCGGGGTCGATCCCGTGCTCACGAAGGAAGTCTGGACGGCCGACGATGACCCGGCTCCCGTTGACGTGGGCCGAGACACCCTTGCCCGTGACCGACTCGAAGTCGGTCACCTCGGGAATGAGGAGGCCACGGTCCAGAGCCTCGTCGAGGACGGCCCGACCGAGCGGATGCTCGGACGATGCTTCCGCGGCCGCAGCGAGGGCGAGGATCTCGGAGGAGGCCCCGATCGCCTCGATCTCGCGGACCGTTGGCCTGCCAACAGTGAGTGTCCCGGTCTTGTCGAGGACGATGTGGGTGACAAGACGGAAGGCCTGGAATGCTTCGCCCGTGCGCATGATGATGCCGTGATCGGCCGCCTCGCCGGCCCCTCGGACGATGGACAACGGCGCGGCGATGCCGACGGCGCAGGGGTAACCCATCACGAGAACGGTGAGCGCCGCGAATGCCGCCCGCTGGAGGTCCGCCTGCCCGGTGGCGACGAACGTGCCGCCGAGCCAGCCGACGAACGCGAGGGCGGAGGCGATCAGCACGAACGGCGCGTAGACCGTCAGGACCCGGTCGACCAGGTGGAGGATGCCGGGCTTGAGCGCACGGGCGTCCTCCACGTGGCGGATGACCTGCTGGAGGAAACTCGCCTCGCCCACCGCGGTAACGCGGACGAGCAGGGTCCCAAGGCCGTTGATGGACCCCCCGATCACCTCGTCATCATCCTGCTTCTCGACGGGCAGCGGCTCGCCGGTGACGAGGGACTGATCGACCGAGGAATGACCGGCGACGACCTGTCCGTCGACGGGGATCCGCTCGCCGGGCCGCACCCGCACGAGGTCTCCTACCCGGACGTCGGCGATCCCGACCTCGTCTTCCACGCCGTCGCGGACGACCCGGGCCGTGTCCGGCTGGAGATCGAGCAGGCGTTTGACGGCCTGCGAGCTGCGCGTCTTGACGAGCAGTGACAGCCATTCGGAGAAGAGGTGGTAGTTGACGATCAGGACGGCGACCCCGAAGAAGGCCGCCGTCGGGTAGCCGGCCGGGCGGAACACCAGGCCGACGAGCCCACCCACGAGCCCGGCGAAGGCGCCGGCTTCGAGCAGGACGTGCTGATTCAGGATTCGTCGGCGCGTCGACTGCACGGCCATCGAAAGAATGTGCCGCGCCAGGCCGAAGACAACGGCGGCGGCCAGGACTCCGACAACCTGGGGGATGAACTCGGCCCCGACGCCTGAGATCCTCGCAGCGATCGCGGCGCCGAACACGATGGCGAGGCCGCCGAGGCCGACAAGTCTGGTGGTCCGGCCGCTGCTGCGCAGGATCAGGAACGCGACGGTGAGCAAACTGAGACCGACGCTGGCGGGGACGAGGACGGACCATGCGCCCTGCCCCTGGAACAGGAGGGCAATCGTTGTGAGGCTGAAGCCGATCGCCACCAGGAGACGGCGACCCTCGCGGATCAGGTCGCGCTCTTCGTCCTCGAAGGGCCGGACCTTGCGCGGGTCCCAGACTGTGTAGCCGATCTCCCGAAGCGTCCGGAGCAACTCCGGTGGCGTCACCTGGGCGGGGTCGTACTCGACGAGCGCCTGCTCATGGGTCAGGCTCACGGCGACCTTCTCGACGCCGGGGTGCTGCCCGAGCGCCTTCTCGATCGTGCCCGTGCACAGCGAGCAATGGAGCCCACCGATCTTGGCCCGAAACCTCGCGTTGCCGTCGGCACCGACGCCCTCGTCCACCCAGTAGGGCGCGGCGGCGGGAGGGTCCGCCATCGGTTGTGTGGTTGTGGGCGTCGTCACGCGACGACCTTGTAGCCAGCTTGTTCGAGGGCGTCGCGGACGGCGTCCTCGCTCGCCCGCGCCGGGTCGATGACGACCGTCACGTCGCCGCTCGTGTGGTCAGCGGAACTTCGCACGACCCCACCGAGATGGGACAGCGTGGTCTGGATGCGCCGTTCGCAGCTTGCGCAGTCCATGCCCGTTACCTTCAGATCCAGCTGCTTCATGAGTTTGTCTCCGCGTGTCGACGTTTTTTCAGGGTCACGACGGCGCGACTGGCCGTCGAGGGACTCCCGTCACTGTCGTCCGTTCGTCCGCTGATGAGCGGCCGGGGCTCGGCACCGGCCGTCAGGTTTCGTTCGAGGTCGGTGAGCCGCGCCTCGAGATGGCGCAGCTCGGCGATCCGCCGGCGAACCTCGCTTCGCTGGGCCGGCAGCGACCGACGGAGATCGTCGGACACCTCCTTGCAGTGGCCGTCGGCGCAGAGGGTCGCGAGACGCGCCGCCTCGTCAAGCGGCAGATCGAGTTGGCGAAGGCCGAGGAGCAGCCGGAGGCGGTCGGCCTCGGCGGGGCCATAGTCGCGATAGCCGCTCGCCTTGCGAGATGGGCCAGGGAGCAGTCCCCGGCGTTCGTAGAACCGCACGCTCTCGGGCGTGGTCCCAAGGGCCTTGGCGAGTGCACCGATCCTCATGACAGAAACCGTACACCCTATAGCCGCTACAAGGTCAATCCCCCTCTGGCGCTGCGTCGCCCGCGCGCCGGGTGGACGTCACACCGCTCCATCCGGGCCCACGAACGGCGACCGGAGAGACTCTTGATCCTCGTGTCCTGGGTTCGTATCCCAGCCGGCTCACCGATCCCACGCTCAGGATCGAGTTCCGGACGTC
>JACCUS010000475.1 GCA_013811715.1 Nocardioidaceae bacterium | reverse complement strand
CCCTCAACCCACCGGCGCAAAGGTCGTCGCCACCCACGCATGGCGGCTGACGGTCAGCCCTTGTCGTCCTCAGCGGCCGCCATCACGGCCGCGGAGTGGTCGGGCACCTGGCGGAACAGCTCACGTGGTGGGCGTTGGTAGTCCTGCGCCGGGGGTCGCGGCAGCAGCTCGATCACCGGCCTCGGCTGCTCCACGTACGGCAGAGTCGAGAGCAGGTGCGCGATCATGTCGAGCCGGGCATTGCGTTTGAGCTCGGCCTCGACGACGTACCATGGCGTCTCGGGCAGGTCGGTGTGGACGAACATCGTGTCCTTGGAGCGGGAGAAGTCGACCCAGCGGTCGCGGGTCAGCAGGTCGTTGGGCGAGAACTTCCAACTGCGCATCGGGTCATGGATCCTCGACTGGAACCGCTTCTCCTGCTCCTCGTCGCTCACCGAGAACCAGTACTTGCGCAGCAGGATTCCGTCCTCGACAAGCATCTTCTCGAAGGCCGGGCACTGGCGCAGGAACAGCTGGTACTCGTTCGGCGTGCAGTAGCCCATCACGTGCTCGACGCCGGCCCGGTTGTACCAGGACCGGTCGAACAGCACGATCTCGCCCGCGGCAGGGAGCTGCTCGATGTAGCGTTGGAAGTACCACTGGGTGCGTTGCCGCTCGGTAGGCATCGGCAGCGCCACGGTGCGGGCGACGCGGGGGTTGAGATACTCCCCGATCCGCTTGATGGCACCACCCTTGCCCGCGGCGTCTCGCCCCTCGAAGACGACGACGATCCGCTGGCCGGTGGCCTTCACCCACTCCTGCACCTCCACCAGCTCGGCCTGCAGGCGCAGCAGTTCCTGCTCGTACAGCTTCTTGGGGATCTTGCGCGTGGATGCGTGCTGCGTCTCTGCCACTCGACCTCCTCGCAGTGGTGGCGCTGGCCGCGCAGCCCCGCTCGGTCGGCGGTGGGCCGTCGGTGACCGTGGTGAGGTCACCCTAGGCCGTCCGCGGTGCCGGGTCCACGTCCCGTCTGTCGGTTTCCCACGCACCGTCTGCCGGTTCCTCCAGCCGGTACGCCTGGACAGCACGGCTGCGCGGCGGGCGGGGCAGCAACCCAGGAGCGCCTTGACACCCCAGACGTGGCCGCCGCGATGGTGCATCCCGGTCGGTAGACTCCGCGCAAGCCCTCCGTCCAGGATGACACCCGTGCGCCTGTTACTCACTGCCATCACCTGCCCGAAGGGCAAGGTCCAGGCCAACTTGGCTGGCCATCGCGAGCTGCTCATGCTCGGACGGGACCGGGGCTGTGACCTCGTCTTGCTGCCGGAGATGTCACTGACGGGCTACCTTCCCAGCGCGGCCATCTCGCTCACCGACCGCTCGGTGGCGGAGTTGGTCGCGGCCACCGCAGCCGGCCCGGCGCTGTGTTTCGGCCTGGTTGAGCGAGGAGAGCCGGGCAATGCGCCGTACATCACCCAGCTGGTGTGCATCGCAAGGCCGGGCTAGGCGAAGAGGAAGGCGGACACTTTCGACCGGGTACACCGAGTCCGCTCATGTCCATCGCCGGCGTTGCCTGTTCGTTGGCCGTCTGCAGTGAGATCGGAACCGCGCCGCCGTACCAGTACGACTCGACGCTCGTCCTGGGACCAGCCGCCCCAGGCCTCTACGGGGCGCGTCTGGCAATGGACGCAGACTGGCAGCATGGCTTCGATTGGTGGCGAGGCAGTGTGATCGACGACGCCCGGCAACTGCTCGGCCCCGACTCCTGGCTGGCGGTCTCCACCCAGGCTGGTGCCACCGACGACGAAGACTTCCCCGGATGGGCCGCCCTCATCGGGCCAGGCGGCCACGTCGTCGATGAGCTCCTTGACTGGCGCGCAGGAACCCTGACCGTGGACCTACCGCTCCGGGCAAAGGACCCGCTGTGACCGGTCGAGGCGTGGCCTCATTGGTCACTCGCTGGCCGTTGCGGCGAAATGGTGCACTTCGATCTCGAGCACCTCGAGCGATGGGTCCGCCTCGACGCTGCGGAAGAGGCCAGGGGCGGCTGGCGGTTCGGAACCGGTACGCATGGTGTCGAGCGCTTCGCGGTTCCGCCAGAGCGTGTGGATCCGCCATTGGCCGTCCTGCCCGTGCAGCAGTTCGGTGCGGAGCAGCCCATCCGGTAGGGGACGGGCCAAGAGCTCGCGGAAGCCAGCGACAAGCGCGGACTCGCGGTGGGCGTCCACCGTCGCGCTGACCTCGGTCAGAATCCGTCCTGACATCGCCTTCACCTCTCCTTCGACAGGGTACAGCCGCCAGGACACAGGAGGACGGGCCCCGAGATCTGATACCCGCAGGCGCGTCAACGGCGGAGTCTATCGCCGCGATAAGACCCGGGTGATGTGAATGAAGCGCTTGCCT
>JACCUS010000465.1 GCA_013811715.1 Nocardioidaceae bacterium | reverse complement strand
CCCGACGCGTCGACCGCCGCCTCGCGCGCCGTCGTCGTACCGGAGAAGCCGGCGCTGGAGGGCCTCGAGGACAAGTGGAGCCAGTCCTGGGAGGACGACCAGGTCTACGCGTTCGACCGCAGCAAGTCGCGCGACCAGGTGTACGCCATCGACACCCCACCTCCGACGGTGTCGGGATCCCTCCACGTGGGAAGCGTCAGCTCCTACACGCACACCGACCTGATCGCCCGCTACCAGCGGATGCGGGGCAGGGAGGTGTTCTACCCGATGGGGTGGGACGACAACGGCCTGCCCACCGAACGCCGCGTGCAGAACTACTTCGGGGTGCGCTGCGACCCGTCGGTGCCGTTCGACCGCGACTTCGTCCCCCCGCGAACGCCCGACCCGAAGCGTCCGGTGTCGATCAGCAGGGGCAACTTCATCGGGCTCTGCGAGCAGCTCACGGCACGGGACGAGGTGGCGTTCGAGGACCTCTGGCGCCGGCTCGGGCTCTCGGTCGACTGGACGTATCTCTACACGACGATCAGCGACGACAGCCGGACCGCTTCGCAGCGAGCCTTCCTGCGCAACCACGCCCGCGGCGAGGCGTACCAGGCCGAGGCTCCCACCATGTGGGACGTGACCTTCCAGACTGCCGTGGCCCAGGCCGAGCTCGAGGCCCGCGAGTACGCCGGGAACTTCTACCGCGTCGCGTTCCACGGCGCCGACGGTCCGGTCCACGTCGAGACGACTCGGCCCGAGCTCATCGGCGCCTGCGTGGCCCTGATCGCCCACCCGGACGACGAGCGCTACCAGCCGTTGTTCGGGACGACGGTGCGCTCCCCGGTCTTCGGCGTCGAGCTCCCGGTGCTGGCACACCCGTCGGCCGAGACCGACAAGGGCGCAGGCATCGCGATGTGCTGCACGTTCGGTGACCTCACCGACGTGCAGTGGTGGCGTGAGCTCCAGCTCCCGGTGCGGGCCATCATCGGCCGGGACGGTCGCATCCTGCCCGAGACGCCGGCCTGGCTCGAGTCGGACCCGGCCCGAGCGGCGTACGAGCAGCTGACCGGCAAGACCGTGTTCAGCGCGCGCGAGGCGACGGTGTCCCTGCTGCGCGAGTCCGGCGACCTCGAAGGCGAGCCCAAACCGACCCGGCGGATGACGAACTTCTACGAGAACGGCGACAAACCACTCGAGATCGTCGCCACCCGGCAGTGGTACATCCGCAACGGCGGCCGCGAGCACTCCCTCCGGGACGCGCTGCTCGCCCGCGGTGGCTCCATCACCTGGCTGCCGAGCTTCATGCGGCACCGCTACGTCAACTGGGTGACGGGACTGAACGGCGACTGGCTCATCTCGCGACAGCGGTACTTCGGGGTCCCGTTCCCCTGCTGGTACCCGCTGGACGCCGACGCAGAGCCCGACTTCCACAGTCCCCTGATGGCGGCGGAGTTCCGACTCCCCGTCGACCCGTCGTCCGACGCACCCGAGGGGTACGACGAGTCGCAGCGCGGCGAGCCCGGTGGCTTCATCGGCGACCCCGACGTGATGGACACCTGGGCGACGTCGTCGCTGACACCCCAGATCGCCGGTGGCTGGGAACGCGACCCCGACCTGTTCGAGCGCGTCTTCCCGATGGATCTGTGCACCCACGCCCACGAGATCATCCGGACTTGGCTGTTCTCCCGGGTCGTGCGGGCGCACTTCGAGCACGACGTGACTCCGTGGACCCACGCGATGATCTCCGGCTTCGTCCTCGACCCCGACCGCAAGAAGATGTCGAAGTCCAAGGGCAATGCGACGACGCCGGCCGACCTGCTCGAGCGGTACGGCTCGGACGCCGTGCGCTGGCGGGCCGCGATGTCACGGCCGGGCCTGGACTCGGCGTTCGACGAGACCACCATGAAGATCGGCCGCCGACTGGCGGTGAAGGTACTCAACGCCTCGAAGTTCGTGCTAGGTATGGGCGCCGCCGAGCCGGACACGACCAAGGTCACCGAGGCAGTCGACCTCGCCATGTTGGGTCGGCTTCGCCAGGTCGTCGCAGAGGCGACCGCCGCCTTCGAGGACTACGACTACACCACTGCGCTCGAGTCGGCCGAGAGGTTCTTCTGGACGTTCTGCGACGACTACGTCGAGCTGGTCAAGGAGCGGGCATACGGCGGACGCGGCGACACAGGCGCCGCGTCCGCACGGACCGCGCTGACTGGCGCGCTGTCGACGCAGCTGCGGCTGCTCGCGCCGTTCCTGCCCTATGTCACCGAGGAGGTGTGGTCGTGGTGGCACGACGGCTCGATCCACCGGGCCGCATGGCCGGAGGCCGACGTCGACCTGCCGAGCGGGGAGCAGGACCCAGGCGTCCTCACCGCCGTCGCAGAGGCGCTGGCGGGGCTGCGGGGCGCCAAGTCCGTGGCCAAGGTGTCGATGCGCACCGAGGTCACGACGGCGACCGTCCGCGGGCCCGCCGATCAGCTGAGGCTGGCCGCGCTCGCTCTCGACGACCTCAGGGCGGCCGGTCGCATCACAGGTGAGGTCGCCTTCGTGGCCACCGAGGCCGCCGACATCACCGTCGACGCCGACCTCGTCCCCGCAGACACGTGATCACTGTCGCGAGTGAACGTCAGGCCTTGGCCTGCATGTCCTCGCGGGCGAGGTTCCCCTGCCCGGCAGCCTTCGGGTCCCTCGCGTCCTGCTTGGCGCGGACGCCGGCCTCGACCTGGTCGCCGAGGTTCTTGTCG
>JACCUS010000464.1 GCA_013811715.1 Nocardioidaceae bacterium | reverse complement strand
AGTTGGGCCTGGGCCCGCTGCACTGCCCGGGTCGGCGTTGAGCAGCACAACGACCGATTCGCCCTCGTCGAACTGGACGGCTGCGCGCGCCGCTGCGCCGGCGGCGCCCTGCGATCTCGGCGAGCCTCGAGTTGACGGCCGCCGTCGAGAACGAGCCCGAACGCGACCATGAGCGCCGGAAGCATGAGGACGACGACAGCGAGACACTGCCTCGCTCGCTCCCCGCTCGGTGCGGCGTCGTGTGGCGCTCGGGTGGTGGATGGTCGTGTTCATCCGTCGCTGTGGGTGTCGACGATGATGGCTTGTCGTTCGGCGACGGCGAGGGGGCGTTGGGTTGTGGTGTGGACCTCGCCGAAGTCGTCGCCGATGCCGATGTTCGAGGTCCACGACACGGACCACACCATGGACGCGGTCACCGGCCAGGTGTGGCCGTTGGGGGCGACCGAGGAGGAGTGGCGGTAGGTGTACTGGCAGCCGTCGAAGGTGTCGGGGTCGATGTGCGGACCGGCTGGTGGGGGGTCGATGCAGCTGATGGTGTCGCCGTTGCCGAGGTCGATGTCGACGCGTTCGGGGACGACGGCGAGGGTGACCGAGACGGGGCCCACGGTGAGGGTGGCGGTGAGGTCGACCCATTCGTCGATCCAAAAGTACGACGGGTACTGGACGTAGACCCAGCCTTTGGGGTGGTGGTCCGCGGGGGTGATGTGAATGGTGGGCGAAGGGAGGCGGACGAACATCGAGTCGTAGAGCTCGTCGGCGAGGTCGGCGGGGTCGGGCGGTAGTGGTGGGAGCGGTGCGCCGCCGGGGTCGGGGGCGGGTTGTTCGCCGGGTCGCACGATGGTGCGGGTGGTGCCGTCTGCGCAGTCGCGCTGGTAGGTGATGCCCGCCAGGCCGGTGGCGTCGATCGTGTTGACGACCTTGCCGCCGCGCCGCACCACCCGCTCGACACACGACGGTGGCGAGGTCCCGTCGCCGCCGCCGGCGGCTTCGATGCTCGTGTCGGCATCGGGTCGCTCGAACGGGTTCCGCACCGGCACCGGCTCCTCCTCGCTGCCGTCGGCCTCGATGGCCGTCTCGGTCGACCGCTCACCGCCCGGATCGAGCGCGGGGTCCTCAGGCGGCGGGGACCCAGGTAGAGGAGGCGGCGGTGAGGTACGCGTCCTGATCTCGCACCCTGCGCCGTACACGTCCTCGAAGAGGGCGCAGCCTGCGTCGTCGTCCGCTCGTACCGTCGTGTCGACGACAGCGATCGTCACGGCGAGCGTGGCGGTTGCGAGGACGCCGCGTGCGATCGTCATCGGCACTGGTCCTTCCCGACCCAAATCTCGGTCTCGAGAATCGGTCGGCGCAGTGCCTGACGCCATGTGTCTGATTGGTCTCGTCGCATCTCGTACACCTTTCGGTAGGCGCGGATCTCCGGCGACTGGATGACGAACACGGTTCCTCCGGTCTCGTCGACTGCGGCACGAGCTGCATTGTCCACGTTGCACACTGTGACGATCGCCGTGCCGATCGGCTCGGATCCGACGAACTCGATCGACTCCACCTCGTTGCGCAGCACCTTGGGCTCGCCGAACACGATGCTCTGACCGGTCCGGCGCATCTCGACGAAGATGTCGAGCTGGGCGCGGTATATGTCCGAGTCCGGGACCATCACCCGCCGCAGCCTTCTCGCGATGTTCCCAGCCCCCTTCGGGTCCGACGCGATCTTGGACAGTTCGCGCTCTGCGGCGAGGAAGTCGCGCTCGACCTGTTGGCGGGTTGCCGCTGCTCCGGTGGCGGGGTCCGTGGACGTCGGAGATGCCGTGGTCGTCAGGGTGCTCGTGGGGGCCGGGCCGGACGAGGTGGGAGTCGACGCCGTTGGTCCTGTGCTCACGCCGCTCGTGGCACTGCCGTCGGTGGTGGTCGTCTTGTCGGGGTTCGTGCCGAGGGGTGGGAGCGTCGTCGTGGCACGATGGGGATGGTCGCGACGGTGTTGTCGTCGCTGCAGGCGGCGGCGAGGATCGGTGCCGTCGCGGCGGCGAGGGACAGCCAGGTTGTTCGCCATCTTGCCGTGGCCATGTGACCTCCCGTGCGTCGCAGGCCACCTCCGGGTGCGGATGATAACGGATCGGCGAGCACCGCTGCGCGGCGTGCTCGGCAGGATCTCACGGCATCGATCGGTCCGTTCACACGATGATGAGGAGTCGCCAGACCGGCGGACCGGAAGCGACGTGACAACATGTGGCGGCGAGTCCACGTGCGGGAGAGAGAGTGCCGACGAGCAACGCCCCCAAGATCCGGAACCACGCCGCGTTCATCTGGTCGGTCGCCGAACTCCTGCGCGGCGACTACAAGCAGTCGGAGTAGGGCAAGGTCATCCTGCCGTTCACGGTGCTGCGCCGCCTCGACTGCGTGCTGGCGCCCGACGAAGGCGGCGTTGCTCGAACGGCGCGCCCATCTCGGCGGCAAGTTGGAGAACGTGGCGCCGGTGCTGGAGAAGGCGGCCGGGGTGCCGTTCTACAACACGTCGAAGCACGACTTCACGACGCTCGTCGCCGCTCCGGAGAACCTCGCCGACAGCCTGAACACCTTCGTCGGCGGCTTCTCGTCGGGGGCGCAGGACGTGCTCGACAAGTTCGACGTGCGGACCCAGATCTCCCGCCTGGCGCGCTCGAAGCTGCTCTATCTGGTCACCGAGAAATTCGCCAACATCGACCTGCACCCCGAGAAGATCAGCAACGCCCAGATGGGCGCCGTGTTCGAGGAGCTGATCCGGAAGTTCGCGGAGCTCTCCAACGAGACGGCCGGCGAGCACTTCACCCCGCGCGAGGTGGTGCGGCTGATGGTGAACCTGCTGCTCTCCGGCGACGAGGACGTG
>JACCUS010000405.1 GCA_013811715.1 Nocardioidaceae bacterium | reverse complement strand
GTGGTGAGCGGTCGGTCCGGTCCGGTCCGCGTGAGCGGTCGGGTTCGGGTGGGTCGTCACGGCTGGGTCGCTGCGGCTCGGAGGCGGGGTTGTCCCCGCGCCGGTCCCGGTCGTCACTCGCCGGCTCGTCCCGCTCGCGGCCTTCGCCATCGTTGTCGTCCTCCTGGCGGGGGCCGATCTCGTCCGGTTCCGGGATCACGGTGTCGATGTCGCCCGGTCCGTCGTCATCGTCGCCGGGTGGCGAGGGATCGTCCGAGGTGGTCGGTGGATCGGTCCTGGCGGCGTCATCGGGAGTCGCGATCTCCATTGGCGCCTTGACCGTCGGGAGTACCGGCCGCGCGTTGATGAGGTCGACAGCAAAGTAGCCGACCAGGGCAACGGCCAGGCCGACTGGTGCGGCAGCCTTCCACATCGGGGACATGACCCCACGCTCTCGCCGCGGGTTGTGACCAAGATGAGCCGAGGATGAGAACTCTCTCACCTCGGGGGTGGTGCCGCGGACGATCGCGGCGCAGAATAGGAGAGCACCACTCGCCAAAGTCCCCGTGGAGTGATTCCGATGCGAGTCAACACCCGCCCGCCCGACGCCGTACCCGTGCTCTCCGCCGGCAAGCATCGCAACCCGCGCAAGGGCGGATGCTTCATGGAATTCGCCTCATTCCTGGCCGGCGAGCGGTGGTCGGACCACCCCCGTTGCACGCACGCGTTGCTTGCGGGGCTGGCCCGTCAGGTCAACGACCAGCTGACCGACGACTACCGGCACCGCATCGTGCCGCTGATCCCCGATGTGGTCGGGCTGAACAGCGACGACCCGGCGCTCGACCTCGTGATCGCGCTGCGGGCCGCCGAGAGCGCGCTGCCGGTGGCGTCCTTCGAGCAGCAGCGTGGGTTGGCCGTGGCGCTGCTGCGCTGCCAACACGAGCTCAGCCGGTACGACGACCCGGCGACCAGGCGGCGGCTCGCACGTTGTTCGGCCGCCTTGAGGGATGCGCCGCATGCCGCGCAGTGGGCGGTGAAGTTCGCCGACCGACCGTGGGCCGGTAGGCGGCAGGACTTCGCCCGCACCGCGCCCCACGTCGTCCACATGGCCGTGACGAGCATTGCGCAGTCCCTCGCCAGCGACGTCGACGAGCGGCTGTGCCGGCTGCTCCAGACCGCCATCGCCGACTGTCGCGAGCACCTCGGTGGGCACGACGGATCAACCGACACCACGTGGGCGCCGGCTAGGCCCGACGTGGGAGAGTTTCCCTCGCACGCGTCAAGCCCAGGCCACGAGAGGAGCTCCGAGCGGTGCACGTCTGGCACGGCCTCGCTGAGATCGACCCCGGCCTCGGCCCATCCGTTGTCACCATCGGCAACTTCGACGGAGTCCACCTCGGCCACCGTCATGTGATCGCCCATGCCCGCGAGATCGCGGCCGAGCGGGGCGGACTGCCCGTTGTCGCTGTCACCTTTGATCCGCACCCGATGAGCGTGATCGCTCCCGACAAGGCGCCGCAGGCGCTGACCTCCCTCGAGCAGCGGATCGCCGAGCTCGTCGAGACCGGTGTCGACGACATCCTCGTCTGCTCTTTCACCCCGGAGCTCGCTCAGGTCTCGGCGGAGGACTTCGTCAGCGACATCGTCCTCGACGCGCTGCACGCCGACGCAGTCGTGGTGGGGGAGAACTTCCGGTTCGGGCATCGCGCCCGCGGGGACGTCGACCTGCTGACCGCGATGTGCACCGAGCGCGGCGTCTCGGTCGTGGGACTGCCCCTCGCGGGACCGAAAGGGCCGAACGCGGCGGGTGAGGAGCATGCCTGGTCGTCGTCGTACATCCGGCAGCGGCTGGTCGCGGGCGACGTGGCCAGCGCCGCCGAGGCGCTGGGGCGGCAGTTCACGATCCGGGGGTACGTCGTCAAGGGCGAGCAGCGTGGGCGCGAGCTTGGGTATCCCACCGCCAACGTCCCGGTCAGCACGACGCGCACGGCGGTCCCTGCCGACGCGGTCTACGCCGGGTGGCTGCGTCGATGCGACGTGGCCGAGGCACCATACTGGCCGGCCGCGATCTCGGTGGGGACCAACCCGACCTTCGACGGCACCGTCCGCCACGTCGAGTCGTACGTGCTCGACCGCACTGACCTCGAGCTGTACGGGGCGCTCGTCGAGGTCACGTTCGTGGAGCGGCTGCGTGGCATGGTGCGGTTCGACTCGGTCGAGGAGCTCGTCGACCAGATGCGTGGCGACGTCGACCGCGCCCGCGACCTGCTCCGGCCAGCTCCTTAGGCTGAAGGCCCGCCCGGCATACGTCCCCGACCTTCAGCCACAAGCTCGGATGCTTGGCCGTGCTTCTGAACCCCGCCCCCGGCCGCCGCCCGCTGGCTAGCGCACCGAGCGGCTGGCGCGCCGGCCGCGGACGAAGAAGCCGAGCACGATGCCCAGCACACCGAGGACCAGGTGGATGAGGTTGTCCAACACAGTCTCGTACTCGTGCGGCAGCAGTCCGAACAGGTCGGGCACGATGAAGCCGAGCGTCCCGACGAGCAGGTAGACGACGCCCAGCCCGCCGACCACTGAGCGGACGGCGCTGTCGGAGCCGCGGAAGCCCACCGCGGCCATCAGGCCGCCGGTGAGCAGGTGCACGACGTCCTCGGCGATGTCGATGTTGAGGACGCCCCAGAGCGACTTCTCACCCAGGATCAGACCACCGACGCCGATGAGCACAATGGCGACACCGACGGCCTTGGCGTACGTACGCACATCCATCCGGACCTCCCGCTTTCGTTGACCGCGAGTATGGTCGGCTTGTCCGGTCTGGTCAACCAGTGCCGCCCTGGCGCGCTGGTGTGTCCCGGCTGGCGTACCCAGCCCTATCCTGACCCCGTGTCCACAACGCTGCGGGTGAGCGATCGAATCGGACCGCACCGTCGGCTCGGCGTGGTGGGACTGACGGGCTCGATAGGATGACATGACGGACGCGCAGCGGCTCGAGACGGTGATGGAGGCGGAGCGCTGGTTTGACGTACACGGGTTGCCGTACTTCGTCCGGGACAACGAGCGGCGGGTGCTCGCCGCCCTCTCCGGTAGCCGGTTGGCGCCGGTCCTGCTGGTGGCGCTGGTCCTTGGGTTGGCG
>JACCUS010000395.1 GCA_013811715.1 Nocardioidaceae bacterium | reverse complement strand
ACGAGGTCGACATCACGACCAGCCCGGATCTGGTAGCCGAGTACGGCGAGCAGATCCCGGTCACGTTCGTCGACGGGGCACAGCACGACTTCTGGCGGGTCAGCGAGTCACGGCTGCGCGCCGCCCTCGCCTAGAGTTGTGCGCGAGAACGGGATGTCTGAGTTTGAACCGCTCTGGGTCTGGTGGAGGGTCTGACCCAACGAAAGGGTGGACTCATGCCAGCACCGAGGAAGGATCCGCAGGAGTTGCGGGAGCGTGCTCGGCGGCTTGACTGCGAGGGCCTCCAGCGCGTCATTCGTCTGCGACTTTGAGGGGGCGATGCGTCGCGCGGCGGCAGACCAATCCGGGGACGTGGAGTTCGTCTGCGGTCTTGCGGGAGCTTGGCCGGTCGGCGGCCAGACGGACCCAGCGGCCAGACGAGTCCAGCGGCCAGTCGAATCCGGCCAGCGGACAGAGACGATTTTGTTCTCTCGTTCACAAACTCTTAGAGTGGCCCTACCGCAGGTTCGCAAACGCCTCGACGGCCGATGCTTTCCTCCTGCGCCGAACTGTCAGGAGCCCTGTTGACGACAGCACGAAGCCGCAGAAGCGGTCGGGATGAGCGCGGAGAGCGCGGAATCCCCGAGGCCTCGGTCGCCCGGCTCCCCATCTACCTGCGCGCCTTGACCGCCCTCTCCGAGCGCAACGTGGTGACTGCCAGCAGCGAGGACCTCGCGGGCGCCGCTGGGGTGAACTCCGCAAAGCTACGCAAGGACTTGTCCTACCTCGGCACCTACGGGACCCGCGGCGTCGGGTACGACGTCAACTACCTTCGCTACCAGATCGCCCGCGAGATCGGCCTGACTCAGGACTGGTCCGTGGTCATCGTCGGCATCGGAAACCTCGGCCATGCGCTGGCCAACTACGCGGGCTTCGTCTCGCGCGGCTTCCGGGTGGCAGCTCTCTTCGACTCCGACCCCCGCCGCGTCGGTGAGCGTGTCGGTGACCTCCAGATCTCGGGTCTGGGCGATCTTGGCGCGATCGTGAAGAGCTCGTCGGTCTCCATCGGCGTGATCGCCACTCCCGCGTCCGCAGCCCAAGACGTCTGCGACCGGCTGGTCGAGGCCGGCGTGAGCAGCATCCTCAACTTCGCGCCCGCAGTCTTGTCCGTCCCCGGCCATGTCGACGTTCGCAAGGTCGACCTCTCGATAGAGCTGCAGATCCTCGCCTACCACGAACAGCGCAAGGCCAACGGGCTCGGCGAGCTCCAGGTGGGCGCGGTATGAGCATCTTGATCGTGGGCGTCTCCCACCGCAGCGCTTCGGTGGAGCTGCTGGAGCGCCTCGCAGTCGACGCCGGTGGCGCCTCGAAGCTGCGCGTCGCCGCGCTGGACACGCCGCACGTCTTGGAGGCGCTGGTGCTCGCCACCTGCAATCGGCTGGAGATCTACGCCGAGGTCGACCGCTTCCACGGCAGCGTCGAGGACCTCACAGCCCTGCTCGCCGACGAGGCCGACGCCTCGGTCGAACGGATCGTCTCGTCCCTCTACGTGCACTACGACGAGGCGGCGGTGGCGCACCTGTTCTCGGTGGCGGCCGGCCTGGAGTCGATGGTGGTCGGCGAGGGGCAGATCCTCGGCCAGGTCCGCGACGCGCTCCGCGAGGGCCAGCAGGAGGACACCGTCGGGGCGGTGCTCAACACGTTGTTTCAGCAGGGGCTACGGGTGGGCAAACGGGCTCACTCCGAGACGGGCATCGACCGCGCCGGCCAGTCCGTCGTCTCGGTCGCGCTCGAGGAGGCCAGCGAAGTTGTCGGCCCGCTCGGAGGAGCGCACGTGTGTATCGTCGGCGCCGGCTCGATGGCCGCATTGGCGGCGGCGTCGGTGCGGCGGGCTGGCGTAGGCGACGTCGTCGTACTCTCGCGGACTCTTGCCAAGGCCGAGGAGCTGGCCGGGGGCTTCGACGGCCGGGCCGCCGATCTGGAGACGATGGTCGACGAGCTCGCCAAGGCCGACCTGCTCATCTCATGCACCGGCGCGACCGGCGCGGTGATCTCCGCCGACACGGTGGCGCAGGCGATGCTGCGGCACCAGACCCGGGCCCCGCTGGCCATCATCGACCTCGCGCTCCCTCACGACGTCGATCCGTCGGCAGCCGACATCGATGGCGTGTCGATGATCGGCTTGGCGAGACTCGCCGACTCGGTCCACAACGGCTCCGCGCTCGACGACGTCGCCGCGGTCAAGGCCATCGTCGCAGAGGAGGTCATCGCCTTCGCCTCCGCGAAGGACGCCGCTCGGGTGGCGCCGACCGTGGTCGCGCTGCGCACCATGGCCACCGGGGTCGTCGCCGGTGAGTTGGACCGGCTCTGGGCGCGCCGTGACGACCTGACGGCGGAACAACGTGCCGAGATCGTGCACACGGTCGGCCGAGTGGCCGACAAGCTGCTCCATGAGCCGACGGTGCGGATCAAGCAGCTCGCCGGCCGGGCACCCGAGGCGTCGTACGCCGAGGCGCTGGCTGAGCTGTTCGCCCTCGACCCTTCCGCCGTCGAGGCGGTCACGAGAGCCGGTGAGACACAGTGACGACGATCCGCATCGGGACCCGCGCCTCCGCGCTCGCTCGGGCGCAGACCTCGTGGGTGGCCGAACGGCTGGGCCCAGCGCTCGGCGTCGACGTCGAGCTCGTCAACGTGGTCACCGAGGGCGACAGGAGCAGCGCGCCGCTGACCGAGATCGGAGGGCAGGGGATCTTCGTCGGTGCGGTCCGAGACGCGCTCGTCAGGGGCGAGGTCGATGTGGTGGTCCACTCCCTCAAGGACCTGCCGACCGTGGCCGACCACCGGGTCGTCCTCGCTGCTGTCCCGCAACGAGGAGATCCTCGTGACTCACTGGTGGCGCGCGACGGGCTCACCCTGGGCGAGCTGCCGGTGCGTTCGCGGGTCGGCACCGGCTCGCCTCGACGTACGGCGCAGCTGCATGCCCTGGGTCTCGGACTGGACGTGGTGGCGATCCGCGGCAATGTCGACACCAGGCTGCGCAAGGTCGCCTCGGGTGAGTTCGACGCGGTGGTGCTCGCCCGTGCCGGGCTGGTCCGGCTGGAGCGCACCGACGCGATCACCGAGAACCTGGACCCGATCCAGATGTTGCCGGCCCCCGGACAAGGTGCGCTGGCCGTGGAGGTGGCCGCCCACGCCGCCCGGCTCGCAACCGACATCGAGCAGGTGCTTGACGATCCGGGGAGCCGGGCCACGGTCCTCGCCGAGCGCTCGCTCCTCCGCGCCCTCGAAGCGGGCTGCACCGCCCCGGTCGGGGCATTGGCCGACCTGGCCGACGGCGATGACGGCGCCGAGATCTGGCTGCGCGGGGTGGTCGCCGCCACCGACGGCAGCCACCTCGTCCGACTCTCCGCGTCCGGCCGACCAGACGACGCCGAAGGCGTTGGCAGACGGCTCGGTGAGGATCTGTTGGCCGAAGGCGCCGCCAGGCTGATGCAGGAGCAGGCGTCATGACACGACGTGCAACCAACACATCGACCACAGCAACGAACAGCAAGCGACCAACGAAGAGCAAGACGGTGAAGAGGACTATGCCCAAGACCAGCGCCGCCAAGACGTCGAGTCACGCCACGACTGCGCGCGTCGACCAGCCCATTGCCGTTCCCCGACCAGCTGGGGCGGTCACGTTCGTCGGCACCGGACCGGGCGACCCCGGGTTGTTGACCGTACGCGCGACCGAGCTGATCCGAACAGCGGACGTCGTCATCACCGAGGCGCCTGAACACACTGCGCTGCTGCGGGGCCTTCTGGGTGCCCGGGCCGACGTGGTCACGGTGGTCGACGGCGGGTACGGCCAAGACGGGCAGCCGCTGACCCATGCCTCGCGGGCCAAGCTCGTCGTCAAGCACGCCAAGGGCGCCGGCAACGTCGTGCGGCTCATCGCGGGCGACCCGTGGATGTATGCCACCGGCACCGAGGAGGCGGCCGCCTGCGCCAAGGCCAAAGTGGCGTTTGAGATCGTGCCGGGAGTCAGCGCAGTCACCGCCGTGCCGGCGTACGCGGGGGTGCCGCTCACCACGCGCACGTCACGTGAGGTGACCGTGCTCAACGTGGCCGAGTCCAAGATCGACTGGGCGAAGCACGCCGAGGCCAAGACCCTCGTCCTGTTGTCCGCCGTGAAGGCCATCGGCGACGTCGCCAGGGCGTTGCAGGCGGCAGGCCGAGACCCACAGACACCGGTGTCGATGACCTCCGTCGGCACCACCACGGAGCAGCGCACCGTCGTCTCGACGCTCGCCGACGTCGCCGCCGACGTGAAGGCGGCCCACATCACCGCGCCCGCCGTCACCGTGGTCGGTGACGTGGTCGCGATGCGCGGGGCGCTGTCGTGGTTCGAGACCAAGCCGCTGTTCGGCTGGCGGATCCTGGTGCCACGCACCAAGGAGCAGGCGGGCGCGCTGTCAGACAAGCTGCGCTCCTTCGGTGGGGTGCCCGAGGAGGTGCCGACCATCTCGGTGGAGCCGCCACGAAACCCGCTGCAGATGGACAAGGCGGTGCGCGGCCTGGTGGAGGGCCGCTACGAGTGGATCGTCTTCACCTCGGTCAACGCGGTCAAGGCCATCCGGGAGAAGTTCGACCAGTACGGCCTAGACGCGCGGGCCTTCAGCGGGCTCAAGGTGGCCGCGGTCGGGGAGAAGACTGCTGAGAACATCGCGGCCTGGGGTATCCGCGCCGACCTGGTGCCCTCCGGAGAGCAGTCCGCTCGCGGGTTGCTCGAGGACTGGCCGCCGTACGACGACGTCCTCGACCCGATCAACCGGGTCTTCTTGCCCCGCGCCGACATCGCCACCGAGAACCTGGTCGCAGGCCTGCACGAGCTGGGCTGGGAGGTGGACGACGTGACCGCCTACCGGACCGTGCGGGCGTCGCCGCCACCGGCGCCGACGCGGGACGCGATCAAGTCCGGGAAGTTCGACGCGGTCGTGTTCACCTCGTCCTCGACCGTGCGCAACCTGGTGGGGATCGCGGGGAAGCCGCACGCCAGCACCGTGATCGCGGCGATCGGGCCGGCGACCGCCAAGACGTGTGAGGAGCACGGCCTGCGGGTCGACGTCCTCGCCGCTGCGCCGTCGGTCGAGGTGCTTGCCGAGGGTCTGGCCGACTTCGGCGCCGTGCGGCGGCTGACGATGACCGAGGCCGGCGTGCCGGTGACCAAGCCGTCGGAGCGGCGCACCCCTGGTCGACGTCGAGCCACCTGATCTGATCGGCTGGCCATGGCTTTCCCCGCCTCGCGTCCCCGTCGCCTGCGCACGACTCCGGCGATGCGGCGGCTGGTGTCGCAGACCTCGCTCGAGCCGCGGCACCTGGTGCTGCCGATGTTCGTCGCGGAAGGCGTTTCGTCCCCGGTACCCATCACCAGCATGCCGGGAGTGGTGCAGCACACCCGTGACTCGTTGCGCAAGGCCGCGGCGGAGGCGGTGACGGCCGGGGTCGGCGGGATCATGCTCTTCGGCGTGCCCGAAGATCACCGGAAGGACGCCGTCGGAAGCAGCGGAGTCGACCCGGCGGGAATCTTGAACCGTGCGATCGCCGATGTCGTCGCCGAGGTGGGCGGGGAGACGGTCGTGATGGGCGACCTGTGCCTCGACGAGTTCACCGACCACGGCCACTGCGGCGTGCTCGATGCGCGCGGACGGGTCGACAACGACGCGACGCTCGCGCAGTACGCCGCGATGGCGGTGGCGCAGGCCGAGGCTGGGGTGCACCTCGTGGGCCCCAGCGGCATGATGGACGGCCAGGTCGCGGCGATCCGTGCCGCGCTGGACGCCGAGGGCTGGCCGGACGTGGCGATCTTGGCGTACGCCGCGAAGTACGCATCGGCGTTCTACGGCCCGTTCCGGGAGGCGGTCTCGTCGTCGTTGGAAGGTGACCGTCGCACCTATCAGCAGGACCCGGGCAACGGCCGGGAGGCGCTGCGTGAGGCGGCGCTGGACCTGGCCGAGGGTGCCGATCTGGTGTTGGTCAAGCCGGCGCTGGGATACCTCGACGTGGTGCGGGAGGTCGCGGCGATCGCCGACGTACCGGTGGGCGCGTACAACGTGTCGGGTGAGTACTCGATGGTCGAGGCGGCGGCTGCGGCCGGCTACCTCGACCGGGAGGCAGTGGTGCTCGAGGCGCTCACCTCGATCCGTCGTGCCGGCGCCGACTTCTTGCTCACCTACTGGGCCGCCGAGGCGTCGAGGTGGCTCAGGGACTGAGGCGTCGCACGAAGATTCGCCGCCGGAGGTGGGCGGCCGCGACCAAGATCCGACCTGTGCCGGATTCTTGTTGTAGGGGAAATGGCGGAGGTCGACGCATGCCGCTGGCTGGGCTCCTGTCGGCGTCCCCTGCCGGAAGGGAATCGAGGTCAGACCCCGATCCGCTGCCAGGGACCCCAGATCGCAAACGTCAGGCCGCGGCTCGCCTGGATGTTCACGAACAAGGTGTGCCCGTCGGGGCTGAAGGTGGAGCCGGCGAACTCGTCGCTGGACCTGTCCTGGCCGGTGCTGCTGACGAGGCGGTTGAGCGCGATGTCCCAGATCTGGCCACCGCGCGACAGGCCGCGCAGGTAGTTGTCCTCGCTGCTGTCCTCGCAAAGCACAAGAGTCCCGCGGGGGCTGGCGGTGACGTTGTCGGGGAAGTCGAGCGTCAGCCTGTTCGGCGATTCGTAGAGCAGCTGCAGCTTCTCCGATCGGGTGTGGTAGGCCCAGATCTGGCCAAACCCGTTTCCGTAGCCGCTCGCGAAGTCCGGGCCGGCCTCCGCGGGTCCGCCGCCCTGTGTGGAGCAGAAGTACACCACGTTCTTGTCATAGACCTGACCCTCCAGCCGGGAGAAGAACGCCGCGCCCTGTGCGAATCCCTGGTCGCCGACGTACTTGATCGCATCGTTGTTCGAGGTGGGCGCGGGCTGGCCCGGCGTGTAGGGGAAGGTCGGGTTGGGGTCCTCGATGTCGACCCAGGTGACGTCGTACGTCGCCCGCTGCCGCTGTGCCGCCTCGAGGTGAGCGTTCGGTTCGCCGCGCACCGCGAGCATCTGGAGCCGCCCGTCGTTGTCGAGTCGCCCGGTGCTCATCGGGTTGGTGGCCGGGACGTAGCGGTAGAAGCCGGACGGGAAACCGAAGTTGTCCTCGGTCAGGTAGAGGATCCCGTCGTGCGGGTCGAACGACACCGCCTCGTGCGCGAAGCGGCCCGCCGCGGTGATCGGCTGGCGGTCCGACTGCCCGTCCGCCGGCACCTCGAAGACGAAGCCGTGCGGCTCGGTCAGCGGCACGTTCGACGCCCCTGTGAAGTCGGCCCCGACGTCCGGTCCGTTGATCGTCTCCTCGCACGTGACCCAGCTGCCCCACGGCATCACGCCGCCGCTGCAGTTCATCATCGTGCCGTTGAGGCTGGTGAAGGCGTTGTCGACCTCACCGAACCTGCTCACCTCGATGGTGGTGGTGCCGCCCTGGGCCTTCTCGTCGTACGGCGTTCCCGGGCCGAACGGTGCCCCGGGGCCGTTCACCTCGTGGTTGCGGACGAGGACGACGTTCCCGTTGGGTCCGTCGAAGGCGCCCATCCCGTCGTGGCGGCCCGGCAGCGCGGTGCCGTCGTCCAGCACCACCGGCGCCTCGGTGTCATGGAAGGAGCGATAGGAGAACCCTTCGGGTAGGTGCAGGCGGGTCTTACCGTCGCGCAGATCCTCGATCGGGCGCAGCCTACGGAAGTCAGGGTTGCCTTTCGGGCGGGCGAGCGCCTGCGGCGCCACGAAGCCCTGGAACGGCCCGCCGAGCATGACACCCCCCGCGACGGCGAGACTGCCCTGTAGGAACTTGCGACGCTCGACGGTCATGGTGGTTCCTCCTGCTGTGGACGAGGGTGATGACCCCGCACACGTTAGCCGTGCGGACGCGGTCGGGCCAGAGCATCCGACCGAACAGCAGGTGAATGGGACCGGGGGCGGGTTCGCCGCCGGCTCGGGGTCTCGGCGACAATGGCCACATGACCTCCCTCGACTCCGCCACCGCCGGCAGCGCGACCGACCACACCGCGGCCGTCGGCTCCGGAGCGCTCTTCGCCCGCGCCCGCGACGTGATCCCCGGCGGGGTCAACAGCCCCGTCCGCGCCTTCAAAGCCGTCGGCGGCACGCCGCGGTTCATGGCACGCGGCGCTGGCCCCTACCTCTACGACGTCGACGGCAACGAGTACGTCGACCTGGTCTGCTCGTGGGGTCCGCTGATCCTCGGCCACGCCCACCCCGAGGTGGTCGCCGCCGTCTCCTCCGCCGTCGCGGCCGGTACGTCGTTCGGGACGCCCTCCCTTCCGGAGCTGGAGCTCGCCGAGGAGATCGTGGGCCGCACCCCGGTCGACCAGGTGCGCCTCGTCTCCTCCGGCACAGAGGCGACCATGTCGGCGATCCGGCTGGCCCGCGGCCACACCGGCCGCGAGCTCGTCGTCAAGTTCGCGGGCTGCTACCACGGCCACGTGGACGCTCTGCTGATCGCGGCCGGCTCGCATCGGGCGACCTTCGGGCTGCCCGGCTCGCCGGGTGTGCCGGCGGCCGCGACCGCCTCGACGATGGTGCTGCCCTACAACGACGTCGCCGCGCTCGAGGAGACGTTCGCGGCGTACGGGGAGCAGATCGCCTGCGTGATCACCGAGGCCGCGCCCGGCAACATGGGCGCGGTCCGCCCGGTCGAGGGGTTCAACGCCACCCTCGCGCGGCTCTGCGCTGACTACGGCGCCCTGTTCGTCAGCGACGAGGTGATGACCGGCTTCCGGGTCGGGCGATCCGGCTACTGGGGCCTGGAAGGCGCCGTCGAGGGCTGGGTGCCGGACCTGATGACGTTCGGCAAGGTGATGGGGGGCGGCTTCCCGGCCGCGGCGTTCGGCGGCCGCGCCGACGTGATGGCCCAGCTGGCGCCGGGCGGCTCCGTCTACCAGGCCGGCACGCTGTCCGGCAACCCGGTCGCCACCACCGCGGGTCTGGCGACGCTGCGACTGGCCGACGCCGAGGTCTACGACCGCCTCGACACGGCGGCCGCGGTCATCAGCGGGCTCGTGGGCGACGCCCTCACCACGGCCGGCGTACCCCACGTCATGCAGTCCGCCGGAAACCTTTTCAGCGCCTTCTTCGTAGAAACCGATGAGATCACGGCGGTCCGCAACTTCGACGACGCCAGTCGGCAGGCGGTGCATCGGTTCTCGGCGTTCTTCCATGCCATGCTCGACCAGGGCGTCTACCTGCCGCCGAGCGCGTTCGAGGCATGGTTCGTGAGCGCCGCCCATGACGACCGGGCGATCGACAAGATCGCCGCCGCGCTCCCCAGGGCCGCGGCGGCCGCGGGCTCGGCAGCACCCGACGACGAAGGGGCACGATGAGCGGCGAGGACACGACAGTCCTGCACCTGCTGCGGCATGGCGAGGTGCACAACCCCGAGGGTGTCCTCTACGGGCGGATGCCCGGCTTCCACCTCAGCGAGATCGGGTGCCAGATGGCCGAGCGGGTCGCCAAGACACTGGCCGCGCGCGACGTCACCCACCTCGTCTGCTCCCCGCTCGAACGCGCCCAGGAGACGGCGCGACCCACAGCAGAGGCGTTCGGGCTCGACATCGTCACCGACGGCCGGGTGATCGAGGCCGGCAACGTCTTCGAGGGGCAGCCGTTCGGCGTCGGCGACGGCGCTCTGCGCAAGCCGTCGGCGTGGAAGAGCCTCTACAACCCGTTCCGTCCGTCCTGGGGCGAGCCCTACAAGGACATCGTGGTGCGCATGTGCGCAGCCATGCACGACGCTCGCGAGGCGGCCATCGGGCACGAGGCGCTGATCGTCTCCCATCAGCTGCCGGTGTGGACGATGCGCTCCTTCGTCGAGGGCCGCCGGCTCGCGCACGACCCGCGCCGCCGCCAGTGCAGCCTGGCGAGCCTGACCACCTTCAGCTACGTCGGTGACCGCGTCGTCTCGGTGGCGTACTCCGAGCCCGCCGCCGACCTGGTCCCGACCCGGGCGAGCAAGAAGTTCACGGCAGGAGCCTGAGGTTGTCGCCGGTACGTCGTCACGCCTTCCGCCGCCGCGCTGCCGCCGCCGCGGTGGTGGCGGCACTGGCGCCGACTGCCTGCTCGACGTCGGGGGCCAGCTCGACCGGCGACAAGGGCTATATCGCTGGGGACGGCGCTGTCACGGTCTTCGCCGAGGCCGAGCGCGACCCCGCGCCGATGATCTCTGGTGACGCGGTCGGGGAGGGGCGTGTCGCGCTCGCCGACTTCACCGGTCAGGTCACCGTGCTGAACGTGTGGGGGTCGTGGTGTGCTCCCTGCCGGGCCGAGGCCGACGACCTCGCGGCGGCCGCCGCCGCCTTGCCTGACACCGCTTTCGTCGGACTCAACACGCGCGACGTCGAGTCGGCGGCACTGGCCTTCGAGCGTGCGCAGCAGACCCCTTACCGGAGCTTGTTCGACCCGTCCGGTGAGAGCCTGTTGCGGTTCTACGGGCTGGTCAACCCGGCCAGTCTGCCGTCGACGGTGGTGATCGACTCCGAGGGCCGGGTCGCGGCGCTGATCTCCGGTCCCACCACCAAGATCACCCTCGTCGAGCTGGTCCACGACATCGGCGGCGACGACGTATCCTCATGATCGACCTTCCCGTGCTCTCCATCGGCTCGTGGTTCGCTCAGACCGCGCTCGACGGGTCGCTGCTGCTGGCGATCCCGGTCGCGCTCGTCGCCGGCACGGTGTCGTTCTTCTCACCGTGCGTCGTGCCGCTGCTGCCGGGCTACATGTCCTACGTGACAGGCCTGTCCGGCGCCGACATCGCCGCGAACGGCAGCACTGGTGTGCGCGGCCGGATGGTGGTCGGGACGCTGCTGTTCATCCTCGGCTTCTCCGTCGTCTTCGTCTCCTACGGGGCGATCTTCGGGGAGCTGGGCTACCAGTTCCTCAGCAATCGCGACGTGATCACCAAGGTGCTGGGCGCCTTGACGATCGTCCTCGGGCTGGCTTTCGCGGGGGTGGTGCCCTGGCTGCGGCGGGACGTGCGGGTGCACCGGGTGCCGGCCGTCGGGCTTGCCGCCGCGCCGTTCCTCGGCGTGCTGTTCGGCTTCGGCTGGACGCCGTGCATCGGGCCGACGCTCGCCGCCGTGCTCTCGCTGTCGGCCAGCACCGCCAGCGCCGGGCGTGGCGCGTTCCTCACCTTCGTCTACTGCCTCGGGCTGGGCATCCCGTTCATCGTCGCCGCGGTGGCCTTCCGGCGGATGGCGGGCGCGGTCGACTGGGTGCGGCGCCACCAGGTGTGGGTGATGCGACTCGGCGGCGCGATGCTGGTCGTGGTCGGGATCTTGCTGCTGAGCGGGGTGTGGGACTGGTTCATCGTGTCGATGAAGGGGTGGGTGACCGGCTTTGAGACCGCGGTCTGAAGCCCCGGCGGCGGCGCGCTCTGACGTGGGTTCGGAGTCGGCTACGGCCAGCGAGGCCGAGGCGACGGACGACAGCGGCCAGGGTCGGACGCGCCCGAGCAAGCGCCGCCCGGCTGCCCCGCTGCAGCCGCTAGAGTTCGCGCGCTGGATGTGGCGGCAGCTGACCTCGATGCGCACCGCCTTGATCTTGTTGTTCCTGCTGGCGGTCGCGGCCATCCCCGGCTCGCTCATCCCACAGGAGCGGGTCGACCCGTCCGCCGTGTCCGCCTTTGAGGGCAGACATCCGACGCTGGCACCGTGGCTCGAGCGGCTCGGTGTGTTCGATGTCTACAGCTCGGTCTGGTTCAGCGCGATCTATCTGCTGCTGATGGTCTCGCTGGTCGGCTGCTTCGTCCCGCGGATCCGGGTCTACGCGAAGGCAGCCCGGGCGCGTCCGCCGAAGACGCCGGCCAACCTGTCACGCCTGTCGGCGTACACCGGTTGGGAAACCGCGGAGCCACCGGGGGAGGTGGCCAGCCGGGCGGCGGCGTTGCTCAAGGGGCAGCGCCGGCGCGTCGAGGTCGAACAGGGCGACGGCGAAGTGGCGATTAGCGCCGAGAAGGGCTACCTGCGCGAGGCGGGCAACCTGGTGTTCCATGTCGCGCTGCTCGTCGTGCTGGTCGGCGTCGCGGTGACCGGGCTGTTTGGCTTCAAGGGCAGCGCGTCCGTCGTCGCCGGCAGCGGGTTCTCCAACACGCTGATCCAGTACGACGACTTCACCCCCGGCGCCCGCTTCGAGGCGGCCGACCTGACGCCGTTCGGCTTCACCGTCCGCGACTTCGACGTCGAGTGGGAGCGCCGCGGGCCCGGCGCCGGGACTCCGCTCTTCTTCGACGCGGGCCTGTCGGTCACGGAGTCGCCCGGCGCGACGCCGTACGACTACGACCTGCAGGTCAACCACCCGCTCGACATCGACGGCACCTCGGTGTTCCTCGTGGGCCACGGGTACGCGCCGCGGGTGACCGTGCGAGACGGCGACGGCAACGTGGCGTTCTCCGGGCCGGTGATCTTCTTGCCGCAGGACGGCTCGTTCGTCTCGTACGGCGTCGTCAAGGTGCCCGACGCCACGCCCACGCAGCTCGCCTTCGAGGGGTACTTCTTCCCGACGGCGGCGTTGTCGCGCGAGACCGGGCAGCCCTACTCGGCGTTCCCGGACGCCGACCACCCGGTGCTGTCGCTGGTGGCCTACCGCGGCGACCTGGGGCTCGGCAGCGGGCTGCCGCAGTCGGTGTACGTGCTGGAGAAGGACCAGCTGGCCCGTTTCGAGACCCCCGGCGGCAACCCACGCGCGCTGCTGCTCGAGGAGGGGGAGTCGGCGCGGCTCGGTGCCGGGGCCGGGTCGATCACGTTCGAGGGGTACGAGCGCTGGGTGAAGCTGCAGGTCAGCAAGTCTCCCGGCAAGGTGGTGCCGCTGGTCGGGGTACTGGTGGGGATCTGCGGGCTGCTGTTGTCGCTGTTCATCCGGCCGCGACGGACCTGGGTGCGAATGCGCGAGAGCGGCGGGCGTACGGTGGTCGAGGTGGCGGCGCTGGACCGGGTCTCCGGTGGTGACCCGGCGGCACATGTGGACGAGGTGGCCGCGGCGTTGCGGCCAGATCACGCGGGAGGAGCGGACGTGAGTCGGGAGGAGCGGCGGTGACCGAGACGCTGGCATCGCTCAGCAACAACGCGATGTACTCCGCCACGGTCGTCTACGCCCTGGCGATGCTCGCACACGTCGCCGAGTGGGCGATGGCGCGCCAGTTGACTCCTGACCCCGCTGCCGCGCGGCCGTCGCTGGTCGGTGCGGGAGCGGTGTCACCCGTCGACGGACTCCGGGCGGATGTTGAGGGGAGCGGCTCTCCCGATGACGAGGTGGAGCGCAGCGAGCGCTTCGGCCGGATCGGGCTGTCGCTCACGGTGCTGGGTCTGCTGATCCACCTGGTGGGTGTGGCGGCGCGTGGTGTGGCGGCGGATCGGGTGCCGTGGGGCAGCATGTACGAGTTCGCGATCACCGGCTCGCTGGCGGTGGCGGCGGCGTACGTGTTCTTGGTGCGGCGGTACGGCGTGCGTTGGCTGGGGCTGCCGGTCACCGGCTTCCTCGTGGTGGTGCTGGGCATCGCGGTGCTGGTGCTGTACCGGCCGGTGGCGCCGCTGGTGCCGGCGCTGCACTCGTACTGGCTGGTGATCCATGTCGCGGCGGCCGCTGTCGCCGGCGGCGCCTTCACGGTGGGGGCGATGGCGTCGGTGCTGTTCTTGCTGCGTCGCCGGCTGGAGCTGCGGGCGGTTGCTGACCCGGCGTCGCCTCGGCGCGGCTTCTTGTGGCGGGCGCCGTCTGCGGAGGCGATCGACCGGGTCGCCTACCGGGTGCACGCGTTCGCGTTCCCGCTGTGGACGTTCGCGGTGCTGGCCGGTGCGATCTGGGCGCAGTACGCGTGGGGCCGCTACTGGGGCTGGGACCCGAAGGAGGTGTGGGCGTTCATCACCTTTGTCGTCTACGCGGCGTACCTGCACGCGCGGGCGACAGCGGGCTGGCGCGGCCGCGCGGCGGCGTACGTCGCACTGCTCGGCTTCGCCACGTTCTTGTTCAACTTCGTCGGCATCAACCTGTTCGGCTCCGGCCTGCACGCCTACTCCGGCCTCTGACCCGGCTTCGTCCGCAAGGGGCGGGGTCAGTGAATGCTTGGGTCGTCGGGGGGTTTGCGGCGGAGGCTGCGGAGGAAGTCGGGGTCGTCGTCGGGTGCGACGGCCCGGGGTCGGGCCCGTGGCGCCGCCTTCGCGACACGGGAGCCGTTGGGGCGGCCGTACAGCAGCCAGCCGACGGGACCGGCGATGGGGATGCAGGAGATCAGCACCCACTGGCCGCGAGGAAGCTGGCGCACCTGCCGCGGGTCTGACTGCGCGATCTCGATCCAGCAGTAGACGTGTAGCACGAGTACCAGCACCGCCGGCAAGAACCTCATCGAACGTCATCCTCCTCTTGCCTCCCAGCGTAGCCGCCTGCCCAACTGGGCACCCAGCGGTTCAGGGGAATCTCAGCCGCTAGGGTCTCGACTCATGACGCAAGCCCTCGTCGGCCTCCGCGACATCGAGGCTGCCGCCGAGCGGATCGCCGGTGTCGTCCGTCGTACGCCGCTGCTCTGCACCCGCCTCGGACGAACCGATGCGCCGCTGTTCGTCAAGGCCGAGTGCCTGCAGGTGGGCGGATCCTTCAAGCTGCGCGGCGCGACCAACGCCGTCGCCCTGTTGAGCGGGGAGCAGCGTGCTCGCGGGGTCATCACACACTCCTCCGGCAACCATGCACAGGCGTTGGCGCGAGCGGCGCGAGCCGCTGGCATCGATGCCACGATCGTGATGCCGCGGCAGACACCGGAGGTCAAGCGAGTGGCGACCGCGGAGCAGGGCGCCGAGGTCGTCCTTGTCGACATCTCACAGCGGGCGGCCGAGCTCGAACGCATCCAGGCGCAGACCGGGGCCGTCTTCGTCTCGCCCTTCGACGACGCCGCGGTCGTGGCCGGGCAGGGGACGATCGGGCTGGAAGTGCTCGACGACCTGCCGGAGGTGGCGACCGTGCTGGTGCCGGTCAGCGGTGGTGGCCTGATCAGCGGCATCGCCGCCGCCATCAAGGCGACGGCGCCTCAGGTGCGGATCATCGGGGTCGAGCCGGAGCTGGCCGGCGACCTCGCCGAGGGCTTCGCGCGCGGGACGCGGGTGACCTGGGACAGCGCCGACACCGGACGCACGATCGCCGACGGGCTCCGGGTGCCCACGGTCGGTGAGCTCACCTGGCGGCACATCACCGCGCTGGTCGATGACGTGGTCACGGTCAGCGAGGACGCGATCCGGTCGGCCATGCGCGCGGTGGTCCTCGACGCGAAGGTGGTGGCCGAACCCAGCGGCGCCGTTGCGGTGGCGGGCTACCTGGCGCACTCCGACGTGGTCGGTCCAGGCCCGGCCGTGGCGATCATCTCCGGCGGCAACGTGGAGCCTGCCCTGTTGCGGGACGTGCTGGCCGGCTGACCTACGCTGGAGACCGCTTCAGTCACTTCGACAAGTAGGACACCCCGTGCGGATCTTCGCCGTCTACACCTTGGCTCGCCTCGGGTTGTTCGCCGGCGTGTACGGCCTGATCTGGCTGGCGCTCGGGCGCACGATCGAGTGGAACGCGGTCAGCGCGTTGTACACCGCGCTGATCGCGATGGCGGTCTCGTCGGTCGTCGCGCTCACCGCGCTGCGCTCGTTGCGCGGGAGGCTGGCCGAACAGGTCGCCGAACGCGCTGAACGGGCCAAGGCGGCGTACGAGGCGAGGAAGTCGGCGGAGGACCACGACGAGCCGGCCCCCGGCGAGGGCCGCCCGACCCGCTGACCAGGTGGCCGGTGCTTGGATGGCCGCGGGATCAACGCGGGGCCGCGATGACCAGACCGGCGAACAGCCCGGCGGCGTAGACGAGCTCGGTCAGCCCGGTGTCTCGCAGTACGACGACGAGCGCGGGGCCAGTGGCGCCCCGTCGCACGACGGACTGTGCCCGCACTGAGAGCGGCAGCGCCACCGAGGCGAGCAACGCCCACCACGTGACCGTCACCGCCACCAGCGCCGCGCACCCGTACGCGGCGATGTGCAGCGCCAGGTAGGCGTCGCGGGAACGCCGGTCGCCGAGCACGACCGCGAGCGTGCGCTTGCCGACGAGCTCGTCCGTGGGGATGTCGCGGAGGTTGTTGGCCACCAGGATCGCGCAAGCCAGGGCCCCGACTCCGCATCCCGCCGAGACGGCGCCGTCGCTGAGCTGCTCGGTCTGCACGTAGGCGGTGCCGGCGACGGCGACGAGCCCGAAGAAGACGAAGACGAACACCTCCCCTAGCGCGTGGTAGCCGTACGGTTTCGACCCGCCGGTGTAGTACCAAGCGGCGATGATCGCGGCAGCGCCGAAGAGCAGCAGCCACCAGGTCGTCGTCGCGACGAGCACGAGCCCGGCGACCCCGGCGACCCCGAAGCTCGCCAGCGCCGCGCTCCTCACCTGGAGCGGCGTCGCCGTCCCCGACCCGACGAGCCGGAGCGGCCCGACCCGGTTCGCGTCCGTGCCGCGAACCCCGTCGGAGTAGTCGTTGGCGTAGTTGACCGCCACCTGCAGCGCCAGCGCCACGACGAGGGCGAGCGTGGCTTTCCACCACACGAAGCCGTCTGCGTGCACGGCGACCCCGGTTCCGGCGAGGACGGGCGCGACAGCCGCTGGCAGGGTGCGGGGGCGGGCGGCTTCGACCCATTGCGTCGTGGTGGCCATGGCGGCGACAAGTCTGGCAGGTCGGCACCAGCCCTCGGCCTTGTGGTTGAAGGGTGGCAGCGTATGCCGGGCGAGTCTTCAGCCATAGCAGCGGAAACTAGGGTGAGGGGCGTGGGTGCGAGTGAGGCCGAGGGGTCGCTGTGGCCGGTCTCGGGCGAGGCGGCCACGATCGAGCGGTTGCTGCGGCGTTGGCTCGACGAGCCGGCCGGCCGGCCGTTGTGGGTGCGCACCTCGGGAACGACGGGCGAGCCGAAGGACGTGGCTTTGTCCGCGGCGGCGATCCGAGCGTCCGCGGTGGCGACCCTGGCGCGGATCGGCGGCCGGGGCCAGTGGCTGTTGGCGCTACCTGCCCAGCATGTGGCGGGGCTGCAGGTGCTGACCCGGTCGGTGCTCGCAGGTACGTCGCCCGTCGTTCTCGCCGACCATGACGGGCTGGCCGCGGCAACGGTCGCGTTGACCGGCGAGCGGCGCTACCTGGCCGCAGTTCCGACGCAGCTGCAGCGGTGGATGGCGGCCGAGACGGACCTGGCGGCGCTGCGCGACTTCCACGCGGTGTTGCTCGGTGGTGCGGCCACGCCCTGCGACCTCGTGCAGAGGGCACGGGCCGCCGGGGTCGCGGTCGTGACGACGTACGGCATGAGCGAGACCTGCGGCGGATGCGTCTACGACGGCGTCGCCCTCGACGGCGTCGCGATTGGGCTGGGCGCCGGTGGCGAGATCAGCCTCGCCGGTCCGGTGTTGTTCGACGGGTACGTCGACGAGCCCCATCTGACCGCCGAGGTGCTGTGGGACGGCTGGCTCCACACACCAGATCTCGGCCGCCTCACCGGCGACGGCCGCCTCGAGGTGCTCGGCCGCGCAGACGACGTGGTGATCTCGGGCGGCGTCAACGTCTCGTTGCCCGCGGTGGAGAACCGGTTGACCGCCATGCCGGGGATCGAGCATTGCGCAGTGGTCGGCCTGCCGGACCCGGAGTGGGGGACGTGGGTGGTGGCGGTGTTGGTACCGGCGGCAACCGGTTCGGCGCCGACCCTCGAGGCTGTCCGCGACTTCGTGTCGGGGGTGCATCCACGCAGTTGGGCTCCGCGCGGGCTGGTGGTACGTGACTCCTTACCGCTCTTGGAGTCCGGTAAGACCGACCGTCAGAGCCTCCTTGGTGAGCTCGATGCCAGGCGGTGAGCGACTCGAGGCCCAGGGGATGCGCGGCTCGCGGCCAGGCGATGCGCGGCTCGCGGCCAGGCCGATGAGCGTACCGATGCGTGACGCTGGCTGCCAGAGTCGTCTGCGGAGGCGCGCCACGGATTCCGCTCGATCCCGCAGACCAATCGAGAGCACCCGCATACGTCTGCGGAGACACGCAACGGTCTCCGCTCGATCCCGCAGACGAATCACGACTTGGGAGCGAGATGAGTAGGCGGCGGGTGGAGGTGTTCTCGCTGCCGATGAGCTTCCGGTTCCGCCGGGTCAGGCACCGCGAGGGGCTGCTGATCTGGGGCGAGGCAGGCGTCGGTGAGTTCAGCCCCTTTGTGGACTACGACGCCGACGAGTCCGCCACCTGGCTCGCCGCTGCGCTGGAGGCGGCCGACCAGGGGTTCCCGCACCCGCTGCGAGACCGCGTCCCGGTCAACTGCACCGTTCCCGCTGTCGGCCCCGACCAGGCCACGGCCATCGCGACCGGCCCGCATGGCTGCCGCACCGCCAAGGTCAAGGTCGCCGAGCCGGGCCAGCGCCTCGACGACGACATGGCCCGAGTCGGCGCGGTACGCGAGGCACTCGGTCGAGACGGGCGAGTCCGCATCGACGCCAACGGCGGCTGGACGGTCGAGCAAGCGGTCGACTCGATCGCGCACCTCGCGGAGTTCGACCTCGAGTACGTCGAGCAGCCGACCGCCACCGTCGAGGAGCTGGCCGAGGTGCGTCGCCGGGTCGACGTGCCGATCGCCGCCGACGAGTCGATCCGCCGGGCCGCGGACCCGATCCGGGTCAAGCGGCTCGCGGCGGCCGACATCGCCGTACTCAAGGTGCAGCCGCTGGGCGGCGTCCGGGTGTGTCTGCGGCTGGCCGAGCAGATCGACCTGCCGGTCGTGGTGTCGAGCGCGCTCGAGTCGTCGGTGGGCATCTCGGCCGGAGTGGCGCTCGCCGCGGCGTTGCCGGACCTGCCCTTCGCCTGCGGCCTGGCGACTGCCTCGATGCTCGCCCAAGACCTCGCGGCTGAGCCGATGTCACCGGTCGACGGCCACCTGGCCGTGCGGAAGGTGTGGCCCGACGACGAGCTGCTGCGCGACGCCAGGCCCGACGAGGCGACCGCGACGCGTTGGCTGGACCGGATGGCGGACTGTCGGCGAGTGCTGAAGGATCGGGCGGGATGAACGGCTCTACATCGACGGCCCTCGCGGTCGTTTCGGCGCTCAGACGCGGCAATGTCGCCGACGTCGTGCTGGCTCCGGGGTCGCGTTCGGCGGCGCTGGCGCTCGCCTTTCAACAGGCCGACGTCGCTGGTGTGCTCCGGCTGCATGTGCGCATCGACGAGCGTACGGCGGGCTTCTTGGCGCTCGGCTTGTCGAAGGGTTCGCACCGGCCGGCCGCCGTCGTGACGACCTCGGGCACGGCGGTGGCGAACCTGCATCCTGCGGTGCTGGAGGCGAGCCACGCCGGCGTGCCGCTGCTCGTGCTCTCCGCGGACCGACCGGCCTCGCTGCGCGGCACCGGCGCCAACCAGACAACCGAGCAGGCCGGCCTGTTCGGCGGGCGGGTGCTGTGCGTCGACGTGGCCCCTGACGATGCAGTGGGCGCGGCGGACGCGATCGACGACGCCGTGCGACGCCATGGCCCCACGCAGGTCAACCTCCAGTTCGCCGACCCGCTGCTGCCGGAGTCGCTTCCACTCGACTTCGGCGAGGAGACGGCCGACACCGCGCTGCTCAGCCGGCGGCAGCTCGCCGCTCCGGACGGTTCGGAGCGGCTCGGCCTGGGTCCGCGCACGGTGGTTGTCGCCGGCGACGACGCCGGACCACCGGCGCGGCTGTTGGCGCAGGGCGCGAACTGGCCGCTGCTGGCCGAGCCGACGTCGGGGGCGCGCACCGGAAGCCACGCCTTGCGGACCTATCGCCTGCTGCTGGACTCCGACCTCGGGAAGCAGGTCGAGCGAGTGGTCGTCACCGGGCATCCGACCCTGTCGCGGCAGGCCACCCGGCTGATCTCCCGCTCGGACATCGAGGTGGTCTCGGTGCGCGGGCCGGGCGGCGTCTGCACGGACCCGGGTCTGGTCGCCCGCCACGTCGACACCGTGCCCGTCGTCGACGGTGCGGACGGCGAGATGTGGATCTCGTCGTGGCGGGAGGCCGACGGGCGGCAGAGCTTGGCGGTCGACGCGTTGGCGGCGGAGCCGGAAGGGCTGCCGCTGCGGGTGGCGGCCGAGGTGGCGGCCGCGGTTCCGGCCGGGGGCCTGCTGGTCGTCGGTTCGTCACAGCCGATCCGAGACCTCGACGTCATGGCGCCGCCCTATCCGGCGGGGCAGCGGCGGCTGGTGATCGGCAACCGGGGTCTCTCGGGTATCGACGGCACGCTGTCGACTGCGATCGGCGCCGCGCTGGGGCGGCGATCCGCGCGGTCGCTTGCGTACGTCGGCGACCTCACCTTCCTGCACGACTCCAACGCGCTCGTCATCGGGCCGGACGAGCCGCGTCCCGACCTGACGATCGTGGTCGCCAACGACGACGGTGGGGCGATCTTCGCCACCCTCGAGCAGGGGGCTGCGGCGTATGGGGTGGCGTTCGAGCGGGTCTTCGGCACTCCGCACGGGGTCTCGGTGCAGACGCTGTGTGCAGCCACCGGGACGACGTACGAGCGGGTCGACGACGCCGCCGCACTGCGCGATGTGCTCACCCAGAGTGCCCGGGGCATCAAGGTGCTGGAGGTTCCGATCAGCCGGGCACACCGAAGATCCCTCGCCGACCGGCTGCGGGGGCTGGCTCGGTGAGCCACGCGGTCTCAGGCGAGCAAGAACGATCAAGAGCCCACCGGCCCGGGCAGGCAGGGTGAAGGTATGAGGACAGCCACCGACACGTTCGCCGGCTTCGTCCACTCGTTGGCAGCACACCTCGACGACCACGACGCGCGAGGCGAGGACTTGGCGGCACGGCTGTACCTGTCACGCTTCCACTTCGACCGGGTCGTCAGCGCGACCTCGGGCGAGACCCCGGCGCGCTTCCGCCGCCGGGTGCTCCTCGAACGAGCGGCGTACCGGTTGATCACCAGTGGGCAGGGTGTTCTCGACATCGCCGTCGAGGCAGGCTACTCGTCCAACGAGGCGTTCACCCGGGCGTTCCAACGGGCGTACGGCGTCTCGCCGTCGGCCTGGCGGTCAACGCCTCGTCACATCCAGCTCCAGACACCCAACGGCGTGCACTTCCATCCACCCGGCGGCCTTCGGCTGCCCGCCCAACAGAAGGTGAGCTCCATGGATCTCCTAGTCAAGATGACCGAACACCACATCTGGCTCATCGGCGAGATGATCGACCGCGCCGCCACCCTTGACGACGAGCAGCTCGACGCCCCGATCGAGGTGTCTGTCGACGACGGAGACGACGTTGCGTCCCTCCGCTCCCTGCTGTCGCGGCTCATCGGCCAGATGGACATGTGGAACGCAGCCATCGCCAACCGGTCCTACAACTGGGACGTCGAGAGCCACGAGAGCATCGTGTCGATGCGTACTCGCCTCGCTCAGGCGGGACCTACGTACCTCGCCCAGATCCGCGACGTCTGCGACCAGGGCCGCCTCGACGAGACGTTCATCGACGCCCTGTGCACCCCGGTCGAGGTCTTCACCTACGGGGGCATGATCGCCCACGTGCTGACCTTCGCCTCCTATCGCCGCACGCTGGCTGTGCAGGCGCTGGACGCAGCAGGGATCGGCGACCTGGGATTCGGTGACCCCATGAAGTGGGTCGCCGAACCAGCCTGACCCGCACCCGGGCACCAACGATCCGACGCTCAGGTGGTCGGAGCCGCCCCAGCGTCGGATCGTTGCGGCCAGGTCAGCGGGCGAGCTCGCGCTGCAGCGGCGTAGGGAAGCTCGGCAACACCCGCACCCCACCCAACCACTCGGTCAGGCGCTCGGCCTCCGCATCGACCCGGGCGGCCACCTCACTGCCGACGTC
>JACCUS010000329.1 GCA_013811715.1 Nocardioidaceae bacterium | reverse complement strand
ACCAGTTCTGGATCGTGGTGTAACGGCAGCGGGCGCCCTTCTTCACGATGATCTCCACGACCGCGGAGTGCAGCGAGTCGGACGAGTAGATCGGCGCCGTGCAGCCCTCGACGTAGTGCACGTAGGCGTCCTCGTCGACGATGATCAGCGTGCGCTCGAACTGACCCATGTTCTCGGTGTTGATCCGGAAGTAGGCCTGAAGCGGGATGTCGACGTGCACACCCTTCGGCACGTAGATGAACGAGCCGCCGGACCACACCGACGTGTTGAGCGCCGCGAACTTGTTGTCACCGACCGGGATGACCGATCCGAAGTACTCCTTGAAGATGTCCTCGTGCTCGCGCAGCGCGGTGTCGGTGTCGAGGAAGAGCACGCCCTGCTCCTCGAGGTCCTCGCGGATCTTGTGGTAGACGACCTCCGACTCGTACTGGGCCGCGACGCCGGCGACCAGACGCTGCTTCTCGGCCTCGGGGATGCCGAGCTTGTCGTAGGTGTTCTTGATGTCCTCGGGCAGGTCATCCCACGAGGTGGCTTGCTTCTCAGTCGACCGCACGAAGTACTTGATGTTGTCGAAGTCGATGGTGTCGAGATCGGCGCCCCACGCCGGCATCGGCTTGCGGCCGAAGAGCTTGAGACCCTTCAGACGCAGGTCGAGCATCCACTGCGGCTCGCTCTTCAGGCCGGAGATGCCGCGCACCACGGACTCGTTGAGCCCACGCTGCGCCGTCGCCCCGGCGAGGTCGGAGTCGGCCCAGCCGTACTGGTAACGGCCGATGCCCTCGAGCTCGGGGTTCAGTTGCTCGATTGATGTCATGAAGGAGTCCTCCCAATCGGGGTGGCTGCGGGGTCTTCTCTGGTGCTGAGTCGCACCGTGGTGGTGGCTGCCTGGGGGTCGGGCACGTTCGTCGTACACACACCATCGCCGTGCGCGATGGTCGCCAGCCGCTGGACGGGACGTCCGAGCAGCCGAGCGAAGACTTCGGTCTCTGCCTCGCAGAGCTGCGGGAACTCCGTCGCCACGTGTGCGACCGGACAGTGGTGCTGGCAGAGCTGGTCGCCGACCGGCGCGCTCTGCACGGAGGCAGCGTAGCCCTCTGCGGTGAGCGCCTCTGCGAGGGCATTGGCGCGGTCCTCTGGGGGCGCCGCCTGGACCGCATCACGGTAGCGTTCCTCGAGCTCGGCGGTACGACGACGCGCGAACTCCGCGACCGCCGCTGGGCCGCCGTTCTCGCTGAGGAACCGCAACGCGCTCGCGGCCAGGTCGTCGTAGGCCTGGACGAACGTGTCGCGACCGGACTCGGTCAGCACGAACGCCTTCGCCGGACGGCCGCGCCCGCGAGCGCCGTACACCTGTGGCTCACGTGCCTCGAGCAGGCCGTCTTCGATGAGGTTGTCGAGGTGGCGGCGCACAGCGGCCGGGGTCAGCGACAAGCGCTCGGCCAGCACAGCCGCGGTGGAGGGACCGTTCTCAAGGATCGAGGCGGCGACCCGGTCGCGTGTCGGGGCATCGTCGCGAGCACCCACCCGATCGTCGGGCCTGGCCGGCACGACAGACGGCACCGGCGCTGTCACCGGACTCCGTGCGCTTTTCACAACACCATTGTGTCGTAATTGCTCACCCGCCTCAACCAAGGCTGTCCTAAGTTCGACCATGCTCCTGGATGGCGGGCCACCGAGCAGCCGACCTCCCGAACAACCTTAGACTCTCGGCGTGGGTTCCCCGGCGGTCGAGGTGAGCGACCTGGTCATGCGCTACGGCGCGAAGACAGCCGTCGACGGGCTTTCGTTGGCCGTCCAACAGGGCAGCATCACCGCGATCCTGGGCCCGAACGGCGCCGGCAAGACCACGACCGTGGAGACCTGCGAGGGCTACCGCAGACCGGAGTCCGGTGTGGTGCGGGTGCTGGGGCTCGACCCGGTCAGCGACCACCGAGAGCTCGCGCCTCGGATGGGCGTGATGCTGCAGAACGGCGGTGTCTGGGGAACGGCCCGAGCCAAGGAGATGTTGTTGTTCGTGGCCTCCCTGCA
>JACCUS010000328.1 GCA_013811715.1 Nocardioidaceae bacterium | reverse complement strand
CGGTCGAGACGTCCGTGCGACGTACCGACGCATCGACATGGAGCGTGCGGAGGGTGCTCACCTGCCCCGCCTCGACGCCTTCTCGACCCATCGGCGAGGCGCTATCCGGGAGACCCCGACGAGCGCCTTGTAGCGGGCGCTCGGCACCGAGATGGCCCTGCCTTCACGGAGGTCTTCGAGCGCATCGTGGACGACGTCGTCAGCGTCCAGCCACAGCCAGCCGGGGGTCCAGCCGATGTGGCCGTCCATCCGCTGGTGGAACTCGGTCCGCACGAAACCAGGGCACACGGCGATGACGCGCACGCCGTCCTTGCGATAGCGCAGGCTCGCCCAAGAGCTGAAGCTCGTCACCCACGCCTTATGCGCGCCGTAGGTGCCGCGCGGGAGGAAGCCCGCCACGCTCGACACGTTGACGATGTCGCCGCGGCCGCGCTCGACCATCGGCCCGAGCGCGGCGTGGGTCAGCCGCATGACGGCACGGACCATCACGTCGAGGCCGCGCTGCTCGACCTCGACGTCGTGGTGGTGGAACGGCTTGGCGAGGCCGAAACCGGCGTTGTTGACCAGTACGTCGACGGGCCGGCTGCCGAGCCGCTGCTCCACCGTCTTGGTCTGGTCGAGGTCGGCCAGGTCGGCGGGAAGCGCCTCACAACCGACGCCGTGTCGGGCGGTCAGCTCGGCAGCGAGCTCACGCAGTCGGGTCTCGTCGCGGGAGACCAGGACGAGGTCGTGGCCCTCGGCCGCGAGTGCACGTGCGAAGGCGAGGCCGATCCCGGAGGTGGGGCCGGTGATCATGGCGATGGGCACCGCGTCAGCATTCCGATCCAGCCGCCAAAATTCAAGATGCCGGCACTGGGCTTCGATGATCCGCGGGCGGCGATGCGGACGCCGGATCTCGACGCGCCCGCCGGGGGGCACCCCGCGAATACCGCCATTGCGGCCTTAGGATGGCAGTCGTGTCCAACGAAGGAGCACCCCGACGTCGCGACGCCGCATCGCTGAGCCGCCTTGCCGCGGTCGCCGGAGCTGCGGTCGTTACCGTGCTGGCGGTGGCCGGCGCATCGGGTCTGGCTCCGGGGACGGCGATGGGCGAGACACCGGCACATCTCCGGCTGTCCGAACAGTCGTTGCCCCTGGCGACCGACCCGTCCGCGGCTGCCGCCAGGCCCGCGGCGACTCAGCCGGACACCGAGGAGCGGCTGGTCGACAAGGACGCGGGGTCCACAGGTCCCGGATCGGGGGGGCCTGACTCGGGTGGTTCCGAGGCCGAGGGGCGCGAAGGTGCCGGGCCCGATCCTGCGGAATCGACAGCCGTCCCGGTCAGGTCGGGGCACGGCAAGCGGGTCGTCTACGACATCGGCGCACAGCGGGTCTGGCTCGTCAGCGAGCGCGGCACCCAGACCCGCACCTACCTCGTCTCGGGCAGCAAGGACGCCGGGCTTCTCGACCCGGGTCGTTACCGCGTCTACTCCAAGTCGCGCCATGCCGTGGCGTACAACTACGAGGAGACGATGAACTACATGGTCAGGTTCGCTTACGGCGAGAGATGGCCGATCGGCTTCCACGACGTACCCGCCTTCGAGGACGGGACGTTGGCGCAGTCGCGCAGCGACCTCGGCACGCCGCAGTCAGCCGGATGCATCCGCGCGTGGATCACGGACGCGAAGGCACTGTGGCAGTTCTCCGACGTCGGCACCCCCGTGGTGGTTGTGGCCTAGTCGGGCTGCCGGTGGAGTCAGTTGTCGGACGACTTGGTGGCGGGCTCTTCTGAGCGGGTCCGGTTGCGGTTGCGCGATCGACGGCGACGTTGGCCGCCTTGCCCCGCGTCGCTGCCGTTCACCGCCGGAGCTGCCTGACCCGCTTGGTCCCCTTGACTCGCGCGGCCGCGTTCAGTGCCTTCCGCTGCTCGTGCGCCGGAGTCGGTACGCCGACCCCCGCGGGTCCGTTGGCGGGTGCGGCCCGAGCCCTGTGAACCGCCCGAGCCCTGTGAACCGCCCGAGCCACGGGAACCGCCCGAGCCACGGGAACCCCCCGAGCCCTGGGAGCGACCGGCGCTACCGGAGCGCTGGCGGGCCTGGCCGGCCCCACGGTCGTCCCGATCCCGCTTGGGCCGATCCGGGGGCTTCGTGGCCCCGACCCAGCCCACGGCGCCGGCGGGGATGCCCTGGTCGTGGAACAGATGCCCACTGGTGGAGTAGGTCTCCTGGGGGTCGGCGAACGGCAACTCCAGCGCGTTGTTGATCACCTTCCACCGAGTCACATCCGCCCAGTCGACGAACGTGATCGCGATCCCTGTGGCGCCAGCACGGCCGGTGCGGCCGATGCGGTGGACGTAATTCTTGGAGTCCTCGGGGCAGGTGTGGTTGATGACGTGCGTGACATCGGCGACGTCGATGCCGCGGGCCGCCACATCGGTGGCCACTAGGATCTCGACGGTGCCGGCGCGGAAGCGCTTGAGCGCTCGCTCGCGGGCATCCTGTGCCATGTCGCCGTGTAAGGGCGCGGCTGGGAACCCGCGGTCCATCAGGTCTTCGGCAAGCCGCTGGGCGGCCCTCTTGGTGCGGGTGAAGATGATGGACCGGCCGCGGTTCTCCGCCTGCATGATGCGGGCGATGCACTCGGGCTTGTCGAGATCGTGCGCCTGGTAGACGAACTGCGCGGTGGCCGGCACGATCTCGCTGTCGCTGCTCGCCTCGGCGCGGATGTTGACGGGGTGGCGCATGTGGGTGCGCGCCAGCGTCACGACCGGGCCCCGGATCGTGGCGGAGAACAGCATGGTCTGGCGCAGCTCGGGCGTCTTGGCGATGAGTCGCTCGACATCGGGCAGGAAGCCGAGGTCGAGCATCTCGTCGGCTTCGTCGAGGACGAGCACCTTCACATGGGACAGGTCCAGCGCCTTGCGTGTCGCGAGGTCGAGCAGCCGGCCAGGTGTGCCGACGACGACCTCGACACCGGTGACGAGCGCGTCGAGCTGGAAGTCGTAGGGGACGCCGCCGTACACGGTGAGCGTCCGGGTGCCGCGCTTCGCGCCGGCGATGGAGAGGTCGCCGGACACCTGGAGGGCCAGCTCGCGCGTCGGCGCGATGACCAGCGCCTGCGGCTTGCCGGGGGCGGCGAGCTCTGAGTAGTCGGGGTCGTGGGGCGACACGATGCGCTGCAGGATGGGGATGGCGAAGGCCAGCGTCTTGCCGGTGCCGGTGCGCGCCTGGCCGATCAGGTCGGTGCCGGTGAGCGCGATCGGCAGCGTCATCTCTTGGATGGGGAAGGCGTCGGTGATGCCGACGTCGCTGAGCGCTGCGGAAATCTCGGGCATGACCCCGAGGTCTTGGAAGGTAGACAGGGCGAATCTCGATTCTTGGGTAGCGCCTCGGCGGTGGTCGCTGACGAGGCGTCGTCGTACCCAGTCTATCGGTTCGGTGGCAGCAGGCGTCGCTAGTCTGCATCGTATGACCGAGAAGCCAGCCGTCTCCGACCCCGGCGATCCACCGGTGGGTGCTTCCGCGAGCGCCGCATCCGCTTTCGCCGACCCCGCCTATCGGGTCGCCATCGTCGATCTGCTGGGCGGCCTCGCGTACTCCGAGATCAGCGCCTTCGAGCGGTTGACGGAGGATTCCACGAAGGCGCCGACACTGCAGGAAAAGGTCGCGCTGGCCTCGATGGCCGCGGCGGAGTTCGGACACTTCGAGCGGCTGCGGGATCGGCTGGTGGATCTCGGCTCGGACCCGTTCGAGGCGATGCAGCCGTTTCACGCGCCGGTCGACGCCTTCCACGCGCACACCGCTCCGTCGGGCTGGCTGGAGAGCCTGATCAAGGCGTACGTCGGCGACGGGCTGGCCGCCGACTTCTATCGGGAGATCGCGGCGTACGTCGATGTCGACACCCGTGAGCTCATCCTCGCCACCCTCGATGACACCGGGCATGCCGAGTTCGTGGTCGATCGGGTCCGCAAGGCCATCGACGACGACCCAAGGGTGGCCGGGCGGCTGGCGTTGTGGGCCCGGCGGCTGATGGGAGAGGCGCTGAGCCAGGCGCAGCGGGTCGCCGCCGAGCGCGATGCGCTCACGGCGCTGCTCGTCGGCGGAGTCGACCGGCCTGGGATGGACCTGGCGGCGATCGGTCGAATGTTCTCCCGCCTCGCCGAGACCCATACGGTCCGGATGGCGGCGCTGGGCCTCCAGGCCTGAGCCCGCCTTCCGGCTGAATGTCGGCGGCCTATGTCTGGCGTGTCTTCAGCCAGGAGCGGGAAGTTCAGGTGGTCACGCGGCGCCGAACCCGACCCGGCGGCTGGACTCTCCGACGATCTCGACGTAGGCGAGCTTCTGGGCCGGGATGTAGACGCTCCGGCCCTTGTCGTCACTGAGCACGAGAAGTCCGCCGTCGTCGCTGAGGGCCTCAGAGATCGCCTTCTGCACCTTGTCAGCGGATTGGCTGGTCTCCAAAGACAGTTCGCGGTTGGCGTGGGTGACGCCGATCTTGACCTCCACGTGGGTCCTCTCAGTTCTGTTCGCGTTCGCAGGGCTGTTTGCTCAGCCAGCCATCCGGCCGGCGCGTTCGAGCCTAGCCCGCGCCTCGGCGGAGGGGCTTGTCGAGTCACGGCAGAGGTCACTCGTGTCGGGGAAAGCCCCGGATGCCCCGCCAGGCCAGCGACGAGATCAGCTCCGTGCCCTGCTGCCGGGAGATCGTGTCGTCGGCGGTGAGCCAGAACCGGGCAGAGACCTGGCTCATCCCGACCAGGGCGACGGCCAGCAGCCGGGATGCCTCTTCGGGCAGGCCGGTGTCGTCTGCGATGACCTCCGCGATGGCGTCCGCACACTGCAAGGTGACCCGGTCGACCCGCTCCCGCACCGCCGGCTCATTGGTGAGGTCGGATTCGAAGACGAGACGGAACGCGCCGGCGGCGTCGGCGACGTATGCGTAGAACGCCTGGGTCGTGGCGAGCACCCGCTCTTGGTTGTCGGTGGTGCTGGCCAGCGCGTCCCGGACCCCTCCGGCCATCTGGTCGCAGGCAGTGTCGAGCAGGGCGAGGTACAGGTCGAGTTTGCCGGGAAAGTGCTGGTAGAGCACCGGCTTGGAGACGCCGGCGCGCTCGGCGATGTCGTCCATGGCGGCGGCGTGGTAGCCCTGGGCGACGAAGACGTCGAGCGCGGACTCCAGCAGCTGGGCCCGGCGGACGCTACGTGGCAGCCGGGCGCTGCGCCCTCGTACGGCGGTTGTCACCCGCGCATCCTATCGCCGGGTCACGAAGCCGGTCGCCGACACCGCGCTCTGCCCAACGACCCCACTCCCACGTGGCCGAGCAACGCCGCAGTCGGATCGTGCGCGCGTCAGCGCTGCGAGCTCGCGCTACGGCAGGGGCTGTGCGTGGCCGGCCATGTCGGCCATCAGGTCGCCGTGCTCTTCGACCCGTCGTACGACGTCGGCGCTGACGAAGGCCAGGTCACTCGCCTGACGCGCGTCGGCCACCTCGTCCCAGGTGAGCGGCGTGGACACCGACGGCCGCGCCACGCCACGCAGCGAGTATGGGGCGACAGTGGTCTTGGCGGCGTTGTTCTGGCTCCAGTCGATGAACACCTTGCCCTTGCGCACCCGCTTGTCCATCGCCGCCACCACCAGGTCGGGCAGCGCCTGGGCCAGCTGCTCGGCGAGCCGCTTGGCGTAGGCCGACGTCTGCTTGGAGCTGGCCGGCTCGATCGGCACGTACAGCTGGGCGCCCTTGTTGCCCGAGGTCTTGGCGAAGGCGGTCAGCCCGTCGGCCGCGAGCAGCTCACGCAGCGCGAGCGCGACGTTGCAGCAGTCGACGATGTCCGCCGGCGTCCCGGGGTCGAGGTCGAACACGACCAGGTCGGCGTCTTGCGGACCGCCGCGCGGGCCGACCTTCCACTGATGCACGTGCAGCTCCAGCGCCGCCAGGTTCGCGAGCCAGACCAGCGTCGGAAGGTCGTCGGCGACGACGTACTCGACGCCGTTGTCGCCGTGCTCCGCCATGAACGCGGTGCGGACGAAGCCCGGCGTGCCGCGCGGGGTGTTCTTCTCGAAGAAGAACTGCTCGCCGGTGCCGTTGGGCCAGCGCTTGCGGGTCAGCAGCCGGTCGCGCAGGTGCGGGAGCAGTACGTCGGCGACGCCGGCGTAGTAGTCGATCACCTCACCCTTGGTGAAGCCGGTCTCCGGGTACAGCACCTTGTCGAGGTTGCTCAACCGCAGCGTCTGACCCTCGACCTCGACGCTCACCTTCTCACCCGCCATGCGTCCAGGGTTCCACGACCGGCTGTGGCCGGCACGTCTGGCGTTGCGGAGGCCTCCGCGCCGACGATCCGACGCCTGCGTCGCCCGAGCCCCGTGGAGGTCGCAACGTTGCGTCGGGAACATGGCGGGGCGGTCATCGGTTGTAACAAGGGTCTGCACCCTAAGGACCCAACGAGGAGCCCACCGTGTCGTTGCCGCCGCTGGTCGAACCGGCCGCCGAGCTGACCGTCGACGAGGTACGCCGCTACAGCCGCCACCTGATCATCCCCGACGTGGGCATGGCTGGGCAGAAACGGCTCAAGAACGCCAAGGTGCTCGTCATCGGGGCAGGTGGACTCGGCAGCCCCGCGCTGCTCTACCTGGCCGCCGCAGGAGTCGGCACGCTCGGGATCGTCGAGTTCGACGAGGTCGACGAGTCAAACCTGCAGCGCCAGATCATCCACGGACAGAGCGACATCGGGAAGTCGAAGGCGATCTCCGCCAAGGAGTCCCTCGCGGAGACCAACCCCCTCGTCGACGTCGTCGTGCACAACGAGCGGCTCGACAACGACAACGTGATGGGCATCTTCGAGCAGTACGACCTCATCGTCGACGGCACCGACAACTTCGCCACGCGGTACCTGGTCAACGACGCCGCCGTGCTGCTTGGGAAGCCCTACGTCTGGGGCTCGATCTACCGCTTCGACGGCCAGGCGTCGGTGTTCTGGGCGGCGGCTCCCGGCGGCACAAGTCCGTGCTACCGGTGTCTCTACCCCGAGCCCCCGCCGCCCGGCATGGTCCCGTCCTGCGCCGAGGGCGGGGTGCTCGGCGTGCTGTGCGCGAGCATCGGCGCTATCCAGGTGAACGAGGCGATCAAGCTGCTGACCGGCATCGGCGAGCCTCTGCTCGGCAAGCTGATGATCTACGACGCGCTGGAGATGGAGTACCGCAAGCTGGGAGTCCGCAAGGACCCCAACTGCGCCGTCTGCGGCGACAACCCCACCGTCACCGAGCTCATCGACTACGAGACGTTCTGCGGCGCCATCAGCGACGAGGCAGCCGACGCTGCCGCCGACTCCACCATCTCGGTCACCACACTCGAGCACTGGCTCAAGGAGCGCGAGAACGGCGAGCGCGACTTCACCCTCGTCGACGTACGTGAGCCCAACGAGTACGAGATCAACAAGATCCCCGGCTCGGTGCTCATCCCCAAGGGCGAGTTCCTCAACGGCAACGCCCTCGAGCAACTGTCCTCCGACCGACCGGTAGTGCTGCACTGCAAGTCGGGTGCCAGGTCGGCGGAGGCGCTGGCCGTCATCAAGGGCGCCGGCTTCGCCGACTCCGTCCACGTCGGCGGCGGCATCGTCGCCTGGGTCAACCAGATCGACCAGTCCCAGCCGTCGTACTGACCCGAAGGACA
>JACCUS010000323.1 GCA_013811715.1 Nocardioidaceae bacterium | reverse complement strand
GCCGACTTTGCTGACGGCATCAGCGACAGCGCGGCCGGCCGACGCCTGACCCAGTCTCTGCAGGGGTGGGGAGCGTTCAGACGATTCAAGAACCAGGTCTATCAACACCACCCCGAATTGATTTCGGCGTGGCATGCCCTGCGTGATGTTCGAGCCCAGCGCCGGGCCGTCGAGTGGCTGCTTGACCAAGGACTCATCGACGACAGCGCCGCGCAACAGTTCGCGACCGACCACCCAGATCCCGGCCTCCCTTGAAGCCAGCCCGCTTGACGACGTCCAAGGAACCCCCGACTGCTGCCGCCGGCGACCAAGGCGTGTGGGCGCGTCACTTCGCCGCGATTGGCGCGGGAGCCAGCTGTGCACACCGTCTCCGTACCTGACCTCGCTCCGTGTCGCGATCCGCGCGCTGATGCCGATAAACGGGCAGCGACGTGGTGCGGTCTTAGCTTTAGCTGAGGGCGGGCCTGCCTCGGCATGACGCGGCGATGTCGCTTTCACTCCGGCGACCCGTGAAACGCCGGGTGGACGCCGCGGTGCAATCCGGCCGCCGCGGCCACCCGACGGAGCAGCTCGGCCAAGGTCTGCCGCTCGGCGGTGGTCAGCGTCGCGAGCAGTTCGTCGTTCTCGAACCCGTCGAATATGCGATCGGCCTTGCGCAACAGCTCACGACCCGCTGGAAGGAGATGCACCGTGTAGGCCCGCCGGTCGGTCGGGTGACGCCGGCGTTCGGCGAGCCCCCTGGCCTCGAGCTCGTCGACGAGCCCGACCATCACGTTGCGGTGGATGTTCAACTCTTCGGCGATCTGCTGCTGGGTGAGCCCGTCCGCGTCGGTGAGCAGCGCGAGCATGTCGAAGTGACGCGGGGCGATGTTCAGCGGCGCCAGGTGCGCGGTGAACCGACCTTTGATGTGGGATCCCAGCTGAGCCAACTGAAACGCGGGGTGCGAGGCCAGCCGAGCACGGCCTCCGTCATGGTCGGCCGGGGAGCGATCTGCCTTCGTCATGACGATATCATACCCGAAATTGATTGATATCCATTGTGATCATCACTTAAAGTGTATACTTGGAAGGGTGTTCGACACGGATGGGAGCGGCGTGATGGCCAGGAGCGACATCGATGGCGCGCTGGCGCTGGTGACCGGGGCCGGCAGCGGCATCGGCGAGCAGACGGCCATCGCCCTCGCCAGCCGCGGCGCGCGGGTGCTGTGCACCGGCCGCAACGCCGAGGCGGCGGAGAAGACCGCGGCGACGTGCCGCGAGGCAGGGCCGCAGGCGGCGAGCTACCGGCTCGACGTCACCGACCGTCGTGGGATGGAGGTGCTCGCCGCGCAGGTCGCCGCCGAGCACGGCGACGTCGACATCAACAACGCCGGCGTCGGCATGAGCGGCCGGTTCACCGACGTCACCGCCGACGACTGGGAGTGGATCCGGAGCGTCAACCTCGACGGCGTCGTCAACGGCTGCGCCGTGTTCGCGCCGGGCATGCTCGCCCGCGGCCGCGGCCACATCGTCAACCTGTCGTCCCGGCTCGCCTACCTGTACCCCAGAACCGAGCCCGTCTACGTCGCGACCAAGGCAGCCGTGCTGGCGCTCTCGCGGAGCCTGCGCGTCGACTTCGCCCAGCACGGCGTCACCGCGATCTGCCCCGGCATTACCAACCCGCCGATCGTCGACAAGACCCGCTACCTCGGCAGCCAGGCCGACGAGAAGGTCCGGGCGCGGTCGAAGCGACTGTTCAACCGCGGGCACACGCCGACGAAGGTCGCCACGGCAATCGTCCAGGCGATCGAGCGTGACCGGTCGGTGGTCCCCGTCGGGTTCGAGGCGTGGCTCGGCTGGTGGTTCAACCGCTACCTCTCGCTCCGCGCCCAGCAGGCGATCGGCAAGCTGCCGCTGTCCTGACGCCGATCAGCTTCGGTCACGAGCTGACACGTTTGCAGCGGACCAGGGCGCGAGGTCCTGCTCGCCGTTGCCCAGGGAGCCAGCAACACAGCGATTTCAGCCGAGCTGTTCATCGGACCCGCCACCGTGAAGTCGCACGACTCCAGTCTGCTCACCAAGCTCGGTCTGCGTGACCGCACGCAACTGGTCGTCCTCGCCTATGAGAGCGGGCTCGTCGAGGCTGGTCGGCGAGCCGGCGACCAATGCGACCCACCAAGTCGGGACATCTGCACGGGAGCTCTTGTCAGCAGGAGTGTTATCGCCAGTCGCACTGCTCGTTAGGGACGCCGACGGACCGGGCGTAGGCCAACGCCGCCTCGTGCCGGGCATCGTCATCGAGGGAGTAGCGAAACACCCTCGATGGGAAGACGACGTACACCTGGCCGGCTGAGTGGAGGCTGGCGTACCAAGCCGGTCCGTCGAGCACGCGGGAAAGACTCTCGGCGAGCCGATCGGGATCGGCGCTGTCGGAGCGGAACTCCAG
>JACCUS010000300.1 GCA_013811715.1 Nocardioidaceae bacterium | reverse complement strand
CGCGCTCTGAAACTCTCTTTAGTCTAGTAACTACATCGACTAAAAGGAGTAGCAATGCGCAACCTCATCGTGTTGGCGTTCGTCGGCCTCTTCGCCCAGCTGGTGGATGGCTCGCTGGGCATGGCGTACGGCGTCACCTCGTCCAGCTTGCTGCTCGCGGCAGGGGTGGCACCGGCGGCCGCCTCAGCCGCGGTCCACCTGTCCGAGGTCGGCACGACCCTAGTCTCCGGCGCCGCCCATTGGAAGTTCGGCAACGTCGACTGGCGGATTGTCGGCATCTTGGCGGCGCCCGGCTTCGTCGGCGCCTTCGTCGGCGCCACCTTCCTCGTCTCGCTGCCCGGCGACGAGGCCAAGCCCTGGATCGCCGGCCTGTTGCTCGTGCTGGGCGCCTACGTCGTCTGGCGCTTCTTGACCCTGGCCGGTGCCCGGCCCCAGTTCAAGGGCCGCGTCTCGGCGAAGTTCCTGGCCCCGCTGGGGCTGGTCGCCGGCGCCTGCGACGCCATCGGCGGTGGCGGTTGGGGCCCGGTGGGCACCACCTCGCTGCTCTCCTCCGGCCGGGTCGAGCCACGCAAGGTGGTCGGGTCCATCGACACGTCGGAGTTCGTCGTCTCCGTCGGCGCGTCGATCGGATTCCTGCTCGCCCTCGGCTCGGCGGGCATCAACTTCGGCTGGGTAGGGGCTCTGCTGGTCGGGGGCGTCATCGCCGCGCCGATCGCCGCCTGGCTGGTGCGGCACCTTCCCGCCCGCATCCTCGGAGTCGCCGCGGGCGGGGTCATCGTGTTGACGAACACCCAGACGATCGCGGAGGCGGCTGGCGCCTCCGGAACCATGGTGCTGGGCCTCGTTTCCGTGCTGGCGGCACTGTGGATCACCCTGATCGCTTCTGCCGTAAAGGTGGAGCGCGCCGCCCGTCGTACGACGACTCGGGAGCCGGTCCCGGTCTGACCGCAAGCCCAGCCCCTCTCCGCGGTTTGCCATGTATACAAGCCGAATGGCCTGTATACATGGCAAATCTCCCTTGCAGAGTGTGTGCTTGCCTTGTAGACGTAGGGCACAACGAAGTCCGTTGACGACAGATGCAGCGGAGTCCGTCGACGACAAGGAGATACCGGGCCATGACTCAGCCGCCGGTGCACGGAACGCATGAGTACGTCGACGACGACCGCAACCGGGACGTGGTCATCTACGTCCGCGGTGAGCTCAAGCGCCGCAACGAGGCGGTCGTGTCGGTGTTCGATGCCGGCTTCGTGCTCGGTGACGGGATCTGGGAGGGGCTGCGGGTCCACCATGGCCATCCGGCTTTCCTCGACGAGCACCTCGACCGGCTCTACGAGGGGGCGAAGGCCATCGCCGTCGACATCGGGCTGAGCCGCGACGAGATGCGGTCGGCGATCTACCAGACCCTCGAGGCGAACCAGATGACCGAGGGAGTGCACGTGCGCCTGATGGTGACCCGCGGGGTCAAGGCCACCCCGTACCAGGATCCCCGGGTAACCGTCGGGCCGGCGACGATCGTGATCATCCCCGAGTACAAGGAGCCGAAGCCGGCAGTCACCGAACACGGCATCCGGCTCTTCACCGTGCACGTCCGGCGGCCCTATCCCGACGTGCTCGACCCGAAGCTCAACGTGCACAGCAAGCTCAACGACATCACCGCGTGCATCCAGGCCTACACCGCCGGCGCGGACGAGGCACTCATGCTCGACCCGCACGGCTTCGTCGCCACCTGCAACTCCACGCACTTCTTCATCGTGCGGCGTGGCGAGCTGTGGACGTCGTCCGGCGCCTTCTGCCTCGGCGGGATCACCCGCGGCAAGGTGCTCGAAGTGGCACGGGAGGCCGGGATCGCGACGTACGAGAAGCAGTTCAGCCTGACGGACGTGTACGGCGCCGACGAGGCGTTCGTCACCGGCACCTTCGCCGGGCTGGCGCCGGTGCGCGAGGTCGACGGACGGCCCATCGGGGCCGGCGGCGAAAAACCCATCACCGACCGACTTCGCGCGCTCTATCTCGATGCTGTGGCGGCCGATGTCGCGGCCGCGGGCACACGCTGACGATGGCGAACGTCGTCCGGCTGGCGATGTGGTCGGGCCCGCGGAACATCTCGACGGCGCTGATGCGGTCGTGGGGGAACAGAGACGACTCAATGGTCGTCGACGAGCCGCTGTACGCACACTTCCTCCAGGTGACCGGCATCGACCATCCCGGCCGGGACGAGGTGCTCGCCGTCGGTGAAACCGACTGGATGGCGGTCGTACGACGGCTGCTCGGGCCTGCGCCGGAGGGCGTCGCAGTCATGTACCAGAAGCACATGGCGCATCACCTGACGGCTGACATAGACCATGGCTGGCTGTCCGGGCTGGCGAACGTCTTGCTGATCCGGGACCCGCGTGAGGTGGTGGCGTCGTACATCAGGTCGCGCGCCGAGGTGACCGCCGACGACATCGGGCTGCGGCAACAGATCAGGTTGTACGACGAGATCGCCGCCACGGGTGCCGCGCCGCTGGTGATCGACGCGGCCGACTTCCTAAGCCGGCCGGAGGCATATCTGCGGGCGCTGTGCGAGCACTTCGGGCTCGGCTTCACCGAGAAGATGCTCAGCTGGTCGCCGGGTCCGCGCGACACCGATGGCGTATGGGGTCCGCACTGGTACGACGCGGTGTGGAGGTCGACCGGCTTCGCGCCGTACCGGCCGCGCGACGCGCAGTTGACAGGCGCCGCGGCCGACGTGGCAGCCGAGTGCCTGCCGCTCTACGAACGCCTCCACGCTGTCCGCTGGAACCGCTAATGACGGTTTGGCGCGAGAATGCGACCGC
>JACCUS010000420.1 GCA_013811715.1 Nocardioidaceae bacterium | reverse complement strand
GCGCGACGAGCTGCGCCACGGGGGCGAACCGGCTCGGCTGCGCTACCGGGGGCGCAGCAGCAAGGCGCGGCGCATCGTGGTGCTGATTGACGTCTCGGGCTCGATGGGGCCGTACGCCGACAGCCTGCTCCGCTGGGCGCACGTCGTGACCACGGCCAACCGCGGCACCACCGAGACCTTCACGATCGGCACCCGCCTCACCCGCGTCACCCGGCCGATGCGGATTCGGGACGGCGAGGCCGCGCTCGAGGCGGCCGGGCTCGCGGTGCCCGACTGGTCCGGCGGCACCCGGCTCGGTGAGGCGATGCAGGCGTTCCTCGACCGGTGGGGGCAACGCGGCCTGGCCCGCGGGGCGGTCGTGGTGGTGATGAGCGACGGGTGGGAGCGGGGCGACAGCGCATTGCTCGGGGAGCAGATGCGGCGGTTGCACCGGCTCGCCCATCGCGTGGTCTGGGTCAACCCGCACCATGGCAAACCCGGCTACGCGCCCGTCCAGAGCGGGATCGTCGCGGCGCTCCCGTTCATCGACAACTTCCTCGCCGGGCACAGCATGGCGACGCTCGAAGAGGTCTTGGAGGTGGTCGCGAATGCGTGACGTGCTCTCGCAGCTGATGCCGTGGTGGAAGGCGGGCAGCTCGGTCGGCGTCGGCACCGTGGTCGCGACCTGGCGGTCTGCGCCGCGTCCGCCCGGCGCGTCGATGCTGGTCGGGCCCGAGGGCGAGGCCGTCGGGTCGGTGTCCGGAGGCTGTGTCGAAGGGGCGGTCTACGAGCTGTCCCAGCAGGTGCTCGCTGACCGCGTCCCGGTGCTCGAGCGATACGGCGTCAGCGACGAGGACGCCTTCGCGGTTGGGCTCACCTGTGGCGGGATCCTCGACGTCTTCGTCGAGGTGGTCGACCAGCGGAGCTTCCCCGAGCTCGGCGACGTGGCGGCCGACATCGAGTCGGGTCAGCCGGTCGCCGTCGCGACCGTGGTGAGTCACGACGACCCGAAACGGGTGGGACGCCGACTGGTGGTGCGACCTGAGGGCCATGAGCGGCCCGTGCTCGGGTCGCTCGGCTCCGGCCGTGCCGACGACGCCGTGGCCGCCGACGCGCGCGGTCTGCTCGCCGCCGGCCGGAACGAGACGCTGCACTATGGGTCCGATGGTCAGCGCCGGGGCGAGGGGATGGCGGTGTTCGTCGCCTCCTACGCCCCGCAGCCGCGGATGCTGGTGTTCGGCGCCATCGACTTCGCGGCGGCGGTGGCCAGGGTCGGGTCGTTCCTCGGCTACCACGTGACCGTCTGCGACGCCCGGCCGGTGTTCGCCACCGCCTCGCGGTTCCCCGAAGCCGACGACGTGGTGGTCAAGTGGCCGCACAAGTACCTCGCCGACGAGGTGGCGGCGGGGCGGGTCGACGGTCGCACCGTGATGTGCGTCCTCACCCATGACCCGAAGTTCGACGTGCCCGTGCTCGAGGTCGCACTGCGGCTGCCCGAGGTGGCGTACGTCGGCGCGATGGGTTCTCGCCGTACGCACGAGGACCGTCTCGATCGGCTGCGTGAGGCAGGAGTCACCGACGACGAACTTGCGCGGCTGGCGAGCCCGATCGGGCTCGACCTCGGCGCGCGCACCCCGGAGGAGACGGCGGTCAGCATCGCCGCCGAGATCATCGCCCTGCGCTGGGGCGGGCGCGGGAACCGGCTGCTCGGCATGAAGGGACCCATCCACCACAGCGGTCGATGATTCGGTCTCGGCGCCGAACCTGAGGATTTGCCGAGAAGGGGTTGTGCGCCGACGACCGAGAGAGTTGGGTGAACTTGCGGCGCCTGCCGTCCTGCACGACTCCGCTCGGCGAAAGGGATGAGCGATGGCCCGAGTCAAGATCAACGTCGACGGGGTCGACTACTCCGACGACGTCGAACCGCGCACCCTGCTGGTGCACTACCTGCGTGAGCAGGTCGGCAAGACCGGCACGGTGGTGGGCTGCGACACCAGCAACTGCGGCGCGTGCACCGTCCACCTGGACGGGCGCAGCGTGAAGTCGTGCACGGTGCTGGCCGTGCAGGCCGACGGCCACGAGGTCACCACCATCGAAGGCCTGGCCGAGGGCGGCGCGCTGCACCCCATGCAGCAGGCATTCCACGAGTGCCATGCTCTCCAGTGCGGTTTCTGCACACCGGGGATGATCATGCAGAGCATCGACCTGCTCAACGAGAACCCCTCGCCGACCGAGGCCGAGGTCCGGGAGGGCCTCGAGGGCAACCTGTGCCGCTGCACCGGCTACCAGAACATCGTCAAAGCCGTGCTGAGCGTCGCCGAGGTGGCACCGGCGGCTGGCGCGACCCAAGGAGGTTCGGCATGACCGTCACCGAGGACCGCCCCACGGCAGAGCTCGGCAGCCCACGACGTCGCAAGGAGGACCGGCGGCTCGTCACCGGCCGCGCCCGGTGGACCGACAACCTGGCGCTTCCCGGCATGCTGCACCTGGCCATGGTGAGAAGCCCGGTCGCACACGGCAAGATCACCTCGGTCGACGTCGAGGCGGCCAAGGCGTCGCCGGGCGTCGTCGCCGTCGTCACCGGCGCCGACATCGCCGACGAACAGGGCAGCCTGCCGTGCGCCTGGCCGATCACCGAGGACCAGAAGGCGCCCCCGCACCCGGCGATCGCGGTCGACACCGTCAACTTCGCCGGTGAGATCGTCGCCTGCATCGCGGCGCGTTCGGCGGCCGAGGCGCGGGACGCGGTGGAGCTGGTCGACGTCGAGTACGACGACCTCCCCGTCGTGACCGACATGGCCGCCGCCGCCGAAGGAGGCCCTCTCACCCACCCGGACCTCGGCACCAACGTGTCGGCCACCTGGGTCTTCGACTCGGCCGAGGCCGGGACCGGCGGCAACGTCGACGACGCCATCTCCAGCGGCGAGATCGTGCTCGAGCGCACGTTCAGGCAGCAGCGCCTGATCCCGGCGTTCATGGAGCCGCGGTCGGTCGTCGTCGACCCGACGGGTGAGCAGATCACGGTGTGGTCGGCCACCCAGATCCCGCACATCCTCCGGCTCATGCTCGCGTTGACCTGTGGCGTCTCCGAGTCGAAGCTGCGAGTCATCGCCCCGGATGTGGGCGGCGGCTTCGGCGGCAAGCTCCAGGTGACGCCGGAGGAGGTCGTGACGCTCGTGGTGTCGCGTCGCCTCGGCAAGCCCTGCAAGCACACCGAGACTCGCAGCGAGTCTTTGATGGCCGCCCACCACGGCCGCGACCAGATCCAGCGGCTGACGTTGTCGGCCACCAAGGACGGCGCCGTCACCGGCCTGAAGGTCGACCTGCTCGCCGACATGGGCGCGTACCTCGGCCTGGTGACGCCGGGCGTCCCGATCCTCGGCGCGTTCATGTACAACGCCATCTACAAGTTCCCGGCCTACCGGTTCGCCTGCCGCAACGTCTTCACCAACAAGGCGTGGACGGACGCCTATCGCGGCGCCGGACGCCCGGAGGCGACGTACGCCATCGAGCGGATGATGGACGAGCTCGCCGCCGAGTTGGGAGTCGACCCGATGGAGATCCGGGAGAGGAACTGGATCAAGCACGACGAGTTCCCGTTCAGCACCGTCGCCGGGCTGGAGTACGACTCGGGCAACTACGAGGCCGCCACCGGGCGGGCCAAGGAGCTCTTCGGGTACGACGAGCTGCGCGCCGAGCAGCGGAAGCGCCGCGAGAGCGGCGACCCGGTCCAGCTGGGGATCGGAATCTCGACGTTCACCGAGATGTGCGGCCTGGCCCCGTCCCGGGTGCTGGGCGCGCTCTCGTACGCCGCCGGCGGCTGGGAGCACGCCTCCGTCCGGATGCTGGCGAGCGGCAAGGTCGAGGTGATCACCGGCTCCAGCTCCCACGGGCAGGGCCACGAGACCGCCTGGAGCCAGATCGCGGCCGACCGGCTGGGCGTGCCGTTCGACGACATCGAGGTGCTGCACGGCGACACCCAGATCTCCCACCGCGGCCTCGACACGTACGGCTCGCGGTCGCTGACCGTCGGCGGCATGGCCCTGGTGATGGCGGCGGACAAGGTGATCGAGAAGGCCAAGCCGATCGCGGCCCACCTGCTGGAGGCGAACGCCGACGACCTGGAGTTCGCCGACGGCAAGTTCACGGTGCGCGGCACCGACTCCAGCCTCGGCATCGGAGATGTCGCGCTGGCGGTGTTCGCGGCCCACAACATGCCTGACGGAGTCGAGCCGTCCCTGGACGCGGAGGCGACGTTCGACCCGGAGAACTTCTCCTTCCCGCACGGCACCCACCTGTGCGCGGTCGAGGTGGACACCGAGACCGGGGAGGCGAAGATCCGCGGCTACACCTGCGTCGATGACGTCGGCAAGGTCGTCAACCCGCTGATCGTCGAAGGGCAGGTGCACGGCGGTCTGGCGCAGGGCATCGCGCAGGCGCTGTTCGAGGAGGCGGTGTACGACGAGCACGGCACCCTGGTCACCGGTTCGTTCGTCGACTATCTCGTGCCGAGCGCCGCGGACCTGCCCAGCTTCACCACCGACCGCACCGAGTCGCCGGCCACCACCAACGCGCTGGGAGTCAAGGGCGTCGGCGAGGCTGGCACGATCGCGTCGACCCCAGCGGTCGTGAACGCCGTCGTCGACGCCGTCCGCCACCTCGGCGTGAAAGACATCACGATGCCCTGCTCGCCGCACCGGGTGTGGTCGGCCATCCAGCAGGCGACGTCGGGAGACCCCACCCCGGCCGACAACCCGACGGTCGACGACAAAGAGCTGCCGTCGCACAACGCGGCTACCAGTGAGGGAACCGACAACACCGGAGGTGTCGCATGATCCCGGCTGCGTTCGACTACATCGCACCCGAGACGGTCGGCGACGCGATCGCCGCACTCGGTTCCGAGGCGGAGGAGATCAAGGTGCTGGCCGGTGGCCAGAGCCTGCTCCCGGTGCTCAGGCTCCGGCTGGCGGCGCCGACGCTCGTGGTCGATCTGGGTCGTATCCCGGAGCTGAGCGGGATCAGCGAGGACGGCGACGCCATCGTGATCGGCGCGATGACGACTCACGACGAGGTCTCCAGCAGTCCGGCGGTGGCCGAGCATGCCGCCGTACTCGGCAAGGCCGCCAGCACCGTCGCCGACCCGCAGGTAAGGCACCGCGGCACCCTGGGTGGCGCGCTCGTGCACGCCGACCCGGCCGGCGACATGCCCGCGCCCGTGCTCGCGCTCGACGCCGAGCTGGTCGTCGCCGGGCCTGACGGGGAGCGGACCGTGCCGGCGGCGGAGTTCTTCGAGGACCTGTTCACCACGGCCGTCGGGGAGAACGAGCTGCTCATCAAGATCCGCGTCCCGAAGCACACCGGCTGGAGGGGGCACTACGAGAAGTTCACCCGGGTCGCGCAGCAGTGGTCGATCGTCGCGGTCGCGGCGGCGGTCAAGACCGACGGCAAGACGATCTCCGAGGCCAAGCTGGCGCTGACGAACATGGGCTCGACGGCGATCAGGGCGACCGCGGTCGAGCAGGCGCTGATCGGCCAGCCGGCCTCGGCCGACGTCGTCAAAGCCGCCGCCGCCCAGGCGGCTGCGGGCACCAACCCACCGACCGACACCAACGGCACCGCCGGCTACCGCCGGCACCTCGCCACCGTGCTCACCGGCCGAGCCGTGCTGTCGGCCGCAGGCGCCACGGGCTGAGGGCTCCCATGGAGTTGACGCACCAGTTCACCGTGCCCGCGCCCATCGACGTCGCCTGGGATGCGTTCAACGACCTGGAGCGGATCGCGCCGTGCTTTCCCGGTGCTGCGCTCACGTCGTTCGACGGCGAGCAGTTCGAGGGCCTGTGCAAGGTCAAGCTCGGGCCGATCTCCTTGCAGTACTCCGGCTCTGGTCGCTTCGTGGAGCGCGACGAGGCGACCTATCGCGCCGTGATCGAGGCGAAGGGCAAGGACAAGCGCGGGAACGGTACGGCGGCGGTCGGTGTCACCGCGCAGCTCATGACCAGCGGCGACGACGCCACCGACGTCACCGTGAAGACCGACCTGAACATCACCGGCAAGCCGGCCCAGTTCGGGCGCGGCGTGATGCAGGACGTGAGCGACAAGCTGCTCGGGCAGTTCGCGGCGTGTCTGGAGACCAAGCTGGGCGGCGGCGACGAGGAGGCTGCCGCCTCGCCTGCCGCCGACACGTCGGCAGGGGAGCAAGCCGGCGCCGCGCCAGCCGCGTCGAGCGCGTCCGCCCAGTCGACGACGAGCGCGGCCGCTCCGACGCCCGACCCGAGGACGCCGAGCGGCCAGGGGGCGCCTCAGCTCGACTTCGGCGCCACCATCTTGCCGGTCCTGCTCAAGCGCTACGCACCGCACATCGCCGGTGCGCTGCTCGTGATCGTCGTACTCAAGAAGTTGCTGGGCCGCCGCGGCCGTTAGCGAGCCGGCCGAGCGCCGCCACGACCGCGCCGGACTCCGAGCACACCCAATGTGGGTCGGGCCCGAGCTCGGGCTCGATGGCCAGGCTGTGCTCGATCGGGTCGAGACAGCCGGCGCATACCGGCCATCGCCGAGACTCGTCGAACAACGCGTCTTGGACGTCTTGGGCGACGAGCCCCTCGACGTACGCCTCGCCCTGCTGCCACTGCGACAGCCACCAGCGTCGCGACGAGACACACTCCTCCACGAGCGACACGGTGTGCGGGTCGACCAGGCCCGCGGCCGAGAGATCCTCCAACACGAGTGCTCGCGCGTGCAACAGCGGGTCTCCCGACGTCATGCCCTCCATGCTGTCAGGCTACTCAAGTGATGACGCGGCAACTGACGGCGCGACCACGTGGGGCTGCCCTGGTCGAGGTCGTCGCCTTGCACCCCGACGACGCCGAGCACGCACAGGCCGGCGGGGCCGACCGGTTGCACGTCTGCGCCTTCCAAGAGGGCCAGGCGCGCTCGGTCGAGCCGGCCGTGGTGAGCTCCATCGTGCGGGCCACGGATCTGCCGGTGCGGGCCACGCTGCGGCTGTCTGAGGGCTTCACCACGTCGGGGGGCGAGCTCAGTCGGCTCGTCGGGCTGGTCGCCGACTACCTGTCGCTGGGGGTCGAGGGCTTCGTCTTCGGTTTCTTGACGCCCGACCTCGAGATCGACGTCGAGGTGTGTGCGGCGCTCGGCGACGCCTTGGCCGAGGCCCCGTGGACGTTCGACCGGACGTTCGACCACGCCCTCGAGTCGCCTAGGGCGTGGCGGCAGCTGAGACGGCTCGAGGGGCTCGACGGGGTGCACACGGCCGGGGCGGGGCGCGGGATGGACTCGGGCTTCGACGACCTGGTGGCGATGGCTGGTGCAGACATGGAATTCGCGGCGGCGGCAATCGCGGCCGGCGGCGTGCGGGCCGAGCATGTCCCGTGGTTGGTGCGCTCGGGGGTGACCGGAGTGCATCTTGGCGCGTCGGTGCGGCCGGGGGGATCGTGGACGAAGGCGCATGTCGACGCCGGCTTCGTGCGATCTTGGCGGTTGCTGCTCGACGACGCGACCGGCCACTTCTCTGCTGTTTCGGGCGACACCGGCTAGCGCGTTCCGTCGCGGTGACGATCTGGATCGACCCGCCGGCTTGGCCGGCGCACGACAGGTTGTGGTCGCACCTGGTCAGCGACGCCTCGCTCGATGAGCTGCACGCGTTCGCGGCCGCTCAGGGCGTTCCCCGGCGTGGCTTCGAGCGTGACCACTACGACGTGCCGGAGCAGGCCTTCGGCCGGCTGGTGGCGGCCGGGGCGCGGCCGGTCAGCTCACGAGAGCTGGTAGATCGTCTCGCCAGCTCGGGGCTGCGGAGGCGTAAGGTGGACTCGATGGCCCGACGTGCTGTCGGGCGCCCGCTGCTGCGGCCGCCCCGCCTCCAGGCGGGCGATCTGGTGGCGGTGCCTGCCACCGCCGGGGTGGTGCCTCCGGACCGGTTGCGTGCCGGAATGGCGCGGTTGGAGAGTTGGGGGCTGCACGTCCACGTCGCCGACCATGTGCTGGGCCATGCGACCGAGCTCCACCACCTCGCGGCCAGCGACGCCGACCGGGCAGCCGACTTCACCGCCGCCTGGATGGACCCGGCGGTGAAGGCGGTGTGGGCCGCGCGGGGCGGGTACGGCACCCAGCGCATGCTCGACCTGCTCGACTGGAGGCTGTTGGCCGAGGCGCGGCCCAAGGTGCTGGTCGGGTTCTCCGACGTGACCGCCCTGCACCAAGCGGTCGCTGCGCGGCTCGGGCTCGTCACGATCCACTCGCATGTGGTCACCTCGCTCGGACGCGCCGATCCGGCGAGTGCCGACGAGCTGCGGAGAGTCGTGCTGGACCCGGAGTCGGTTGTCGACCTGTTCGAGGACCGGTCGGTCGAGACCGTGGTGCCCGGCCAGGCCGACGGCGTTCTGGTCGGCGGCAACCTGGCCTTGTTGGCGGCGGAGATCGGCACGTCGTCCAGCCGGGCCGCGGTGGGCGGCATCGTCGTACTGGAGGACGTCGCCGAGGAGCCCTACCGCGTCGACCGGTTGCTGACGCAGCTGATCCGGAGCGGCTGGTTCGCCGGCGTCGCCGCCATCGTGCTCGGGACGTTCTCCGAGTGTGGTGACCCGGCCGAAGTCGACGCCGTCCTGGTGGACCGGCTCGCCCCGCTCGACGTGCCGCTGGTGCGGGGGTTCGACTTCGGCCACACCGCGAGCAGCGCCACAGTGCCCCTCGGCGTACCCGCCACCCTCGACGCGACCCTCGATTCCCGCCGGTGCGCCTTGACTCTCCGCCACCCACCCCTCGCCTGTGACTGAAGACACGCCCGGTGTCTGCCTCCGGCGCCCTCCGCCCGAGCTGGGCGGTCAGAGTTCGAGGAAGGCGAGCTCGCGATCGAGGTTGTCGCGGGCGGCCTGCTCCCACTGGTCGTGGCCGTGCTTGGTGTGGAACAGCGCCGGCAACGCCCGCAAACGCCGCAACACCGCCACCCGTCCTTGCACGAACTTCGGATCGGGGACATGCCGGTACTCGGTGCGGACCGCGTGCACGTAGGCGTCGTACTCCTCCGGCGGGCTCGCGAGGATCGCCAGGTCGGCGTCACACAGCACCGAGCCGTTGCGGTCCCACCCGTGCGGAGCGTGGGTCCGCGTAAGCCGGACCAGCCGGGCCACCTCGGCGACGTCAGAGTCGCTGAACTCGTACGCCGGAAGGGTGGACTCGGCGAGCTCGGCCGAGCGCTCCTCATTGTCGTCACGGCGTACGTCGTAGACCGCGTCGTGGTACCAGGCCGCCAGCTCGACCAGCAGCACCTGGTCGGCCTCGTCGGCCAGCTCGTCGACCCGCTGCAGCACGTGCGCCAGATGGGTCAGGTCGTGGTAGCTGCGCACCACCGAGCCATAGCGGTACACCAGCTCCCTTCCCAGGGACTGGCGCCCCGGGAAGTGGGACTCCCATCGCTCGATCAGGGCCTCGCCGGTGTCGAACACAGACCCATCATGCCTTGCGGCTACAGCGGCAGCGGCTCGGCATGGACGATGACGAGTGAGGTGACCGCCCGGGTCAGGCAGACGTAGAGCCGCCGCAGCCCGGTCGGCGTGTCGGTCTCGGCGGCCACCAGCGCGGCAGGTTCGGCGAGCACCACGTGGTCGAACTCCAGGCCCTTGGCCAGTGTCGCGGGCACCACGTCGACCCGGGAGGCGATGTCGTCTGCGTCGCCGACCGTGCTGTGCGAGATGCCGGCCTCGTCGAGAGCCGCGTCGGCCCTGGTGGCCCAGGAGTCGGGCACGATCATGCCGATCGAGCCGGGCCGCCCCAGCGCCTCCCCGACGGCGGACACGGCCGCGGCGAGTGGCTCGGGGTGCTGTCGGATCTGCAGTTCGCCGCTGGTACGGCGGACCGAGGTCGGCGGCGCCAGTGTGGGCGCGATCGTCGGCAGCAGCCTGGCGGCGTACTCGATCACGTCCGCCGGCACTCGGAAGCCGACGGTGAGCTCTTCGAGATGGGCGCCGGCCTTGCCGAGGTGCGCGAGCGCGTCGTCCCAGACGCGCACCCCCCACGGCGTCGTTCCCTGCGCGAGGTCACCCAAGATCGTCGCCGAGCCCGTCGAGCACTGCCGGCCGATGCAGCGCAGCATCATCGGCGACAGGTCCTGAGCCTCGTCGAGCACGACGTGCCCCAGACTCGGCGTGCGTTCGAGCAGATCGGCCGCCTCGTCGACGAGCACCGCGTCGTGCAGGGACCACCGGGCGCTGCCCGGACCCTTGGCCGGTCTCGGCCATCGGATCGCCTCCTGCTCCGCCGCGGTGAGCACCCCGGACGCCGCGGCCGCCAGGAATCCGAGATCACCGAGCAGCCGCATCACCAGCCGCCTGGCGTCGGTCGCCGGCCAGAGCGCGTCGGCGAACTGCTTCACCGGGCGGCTGCGCGCGACCGAGTTCTGCACCCGGTCGTCCGGGGAGTCCCCCGAGAGCTCCATCTTGACGAGCACCGCGTGGGCGAGGCGCTGGGGGAGCATCACGCGGCCGGCGCCGTACCGCACCCCACGACCGCGGAGCTCCGCGACGATCTCGTCGGCCTCGTAGGCCGGGACCCGCCAACGGCGGGCGCCGATCGGAACGACCAGGCCGTCGGTGGCCGGCTGCGGCAGCGACCACAGGGCGCGCTCGAGCACGGTCGCCATCCGGGCGTCACCCTTGACGCGAGCCACCTCTACAGGGTCGACGGTTCTCAGCGGCACCCGGGCGACCAGCTCCTCGACCGTTGTCTGCTTGGCGTCGATCTCGCCGAGCGCCGGGAGGACGTCGCCGATGTATCGCAGGAACGACGCGTTGGGTCCGACGACGAGCACACCTTGCCGGCTGAGCTGGTCGCGATGGGCATAGAGCAGGTAGGCGGCCCGATGCAGCCCGACCGCCGTCTTGCCGGTGCCCGGTGCGCCCTGAACACACACACTGGCCGCCAGCGCGGACCGGACGATGTCGTCCTGCTCGGGCTGGATCGTCGCGACGATGTCGCGCATCGGCCCCATCCGGGGCCGTTCGATCTCGGCCTCCAGGATCGCGCTGTGGGCAGCCGCTCCCGTGTCCGCGGCCGCCGCTGCGTCTTCGGTCGCTGCCGCGACCTGACTCGTCCGCGGGGTGGCGAGGTCTTCGTCCTCGTACGCCGTGACCTTGCCGCGGTGGAAGCCGAAGCGACGGCGCAGCCGGAGCCCCATCGGGTCTGCCGTGCTGGCCCGGTAGAACGGCCGCGAGATCGGCGCCCGCCAGTCGACCACGAGCGGGTCCCCCTGCTCGTCGGTGACGTGGCGGCGACCGATGTAGAAACGTTCACCAGGGGCCTCGGCCGAGCGGCGCGCTCCTCGGGCTGGGGAGGCAGCGACCGCGTGCCCGTAGTCGAGACGGCCGAAGAACAGCGGGATCTCCGGGTCGTCCTCCAGCGCCTTCATCCGCTTCCACAAAGTGAACTTGAGGTACTCGCCGCTGACCCGGTCACCGGCCAGCGCCGACATCGAGGCGGTGCGCTCTCGCATCCGGTCCAGGGCCGTTCGCGACTCGACCAGGTGGGCCTGCTCTCGCCCGATCTCATCACCCATGGGACCCGAGAGCCTAGCAGCGCCGGCGGGCGACAGGCGAGGCGAAATTCGGCAAAGGTCATGCCGCCGCCGGTGGGTTCTGCTGCAATGGCCTTGTGAACCCAGCGAACCA
>JACCUS010000273.1 GCA_013811715.1 Nocardioidaceae bacterium | reverse complement strand
ATCTCGATAAGCGCCTCGGTCTGGGCGGGGTACAGGGCGAGGCCCTGCTCGGTCGTCCAGGACTCGAAGGCGTCGTACAGCGCATCCGGCGTCGGGTCGGCGGGGATGCGGTCGGTCAGTGGCGAGGGAGTGCTGGACGACATGGTGGGCTCCATCCTCCCTGCCGGGTGTGCGGATGCCTACCGGCGAACGGACGGCGTCGCCGTACTGCCGGCCCCGGACCCGGCACCTTGCACCGCGGCCTAGATCTGGTGCAGCGCGACGCTGAACCCGAGGGCGTCGACCACGCGGGCGAGGTCTCCGCTGTCGGTTGTGACGATGCTGTCGTGGCGTGTAGCAGCCGAGACGACGACGGCGGCATCGAGGATGTCATTGGTTCGGCTGGCTGCGCATGCCTCCCCTGTGGCTCGGGCTTCCCCCTCACTCAGCGGTTCGATGATGCATCCCTTCAGCAGCCTCGACAACTGGGCCTGCGGGCCGCCGCGCCACGCCTGAGCCAGCACGACCGTGGGGACGGCGGGCGTGAGCCCGCGCCGCAGCGCCGCTTCATGGAGCGCCCACATCGTCCGGTCGCCACCCTCTGCCGCGATCAGCGCGCCGGTGTCGTAGGTGAGCACCGGTCAATCGCCCGGTGTGCGACTAGCGGTGAGGACGTCGAGGGTCTGGTCCGCCGCCGCCCGCTCCGCGTCGGTGAGCGCACCGTGCCCGCCTTCCCACTCCGAGACGGCGCGGAGGCCCTCGTCGAGACGCACCGCGTGCTCGGCCGCCCGGGACAACCACGCGGACAGGCTCATCCCCTCCCGGGCGGCTGCGGATCTGGCGGCCGCGGCCACCCGCTCGTCGAGGGCGACGGAGAGCTTCGCGACAGGCATGCCGACATGGTAGCACCGCTGGTACGACTCCGCCGAGGGTACGGCGCGCCAAGGCGGAGCCGTCCTCGCGCCGACCCGCTCTGACGCCATACCCCGGTCAGATCGCGGGGTCCGGGAGCCCGCGCAGCACGGAGCTGTCGAGCTCCTCGTAGCCGCTCTCGCAGGGCGGTCCCTGCGATATCTGCACACGACACTCGGTCAGGTCGATGAGGACGCTTGCGACCGTCAGCGACTGCTCGGGCCAGGGGAGGGAGGGGTCGGGGTGGCGGCAGACGCTGTCGGGGTGGTCGGTGTGGTCGGTGAGCGCCGCGGCGAAGACGGCTGGCCCGGTCGGGTCCTCGGATCCGTCGACGGTCTCGGCGACCTGGGCGAGTCGGGACCGGCTGGTCGACGGCATCAACGTGGTGTAGTCGACGCCGTCGAACTCCGGGGAGACGAAGTGGTTGGTGTGGAGCAGGACGCCGCGGTGGTCCGGGCCCACCAGGTGCAGCTTGTCGGCGCCGCCGGGGCGGGCCTCGACGTCGACGGCCGAGCCGCTCCGGTCGGCGATCAGGTAGTTGGCCGAGGAGGACCTGCGGGCCTGTCTCAGCCGGTCGACCGCCTCGTCCGTCGTACTGCAGTCCAACAGCGCCCGCAGCATGACGTGGTAGGGGATCGCCGGCTCGCCCTGGTCCTCGGTGCAGGCCAGCGCGTTGGTCATCACCGCCAGGCCGTCGGAGTTGACGCCGAGCTTGGCGAGCAGGCCCGCCTCGACGACCGTGACGAAGGCCGGGCCGTCGTCGGGGACCGACTCGAGGACCACGACGGTGTCACGGGCGTACGGGATCCAGTCCCAGTTCTGGCCGACGACGACGTGCTTGTCGGGGGACACGCTGGCGAGGGCCGAGCACTCCTCGGGCGCGCGGAGTCTTGCCGCGCTCGCGTCGCGGACCCGGGCCGAGAAGATGACCTCGGTGCGCACGTTGAGGGCGAGGATGTCCGCGAGGTCGACCCGCGCGCCGGCGGCGATCCCGCGCAGCTCCTCGGCGTACCGCGGCGTGAAGTCCTCGATGCTGGGCAGGAAGCGCCGTGCCTCGGCGGTGGCTCGCTGCCAGTCCCAGCCCGCGAAGTGCTGAAAGACCTCGGCGTACGACGTGAGCGACCGCTCGATGCCCGGGCGCGCCCGGGCGCCGTACTGGTGACCGCGTTCGTACGCCGACCCGGCGACCTTGATGACAGGGAACAACGGCTGCTGCCTCTTTCGTCCGAGCCTGCACGAGCACGGTGCTCAGTCTTCGGGATCCGACCTCAGCAGCGCCAGCACGGTGTCGATCTTGCCGTCCAGGCTGTCGACCCTCGTCGCGAGCGTGTCGATCTTGGTGTCCAGGCTGTCGACCCTCGCCCCGAGCGTGTCGATCTTGGTGTCCAGGCTGTCGACCTTGACAGCGAGCTCGCCTAGGCGGTTGGTGTGGCGTTCCTGAGTGCCTTGGATGGCCGAGAGCATCGTGTAGATCGACTGCACATCGTTGTCGAGCTGGCGCACCTTGCGTTCGACCTCGACCGGTCCCATCGTCATGGCCCCAACCCTACGTGGGGACCGATGGCGAGCGCGAGACGTCGACGACATCTGTGGACAGACAGCGCGAATGGTCAGTCAGTCGATCGGCTTGAGGATGCCGTCCAGCTCGATGACGTCCTCGCCGGATGTCTGCACCGCCTGCCGCCAGATCTCCTCGGTGGCGACCCAGACGGTGGCTCGGGCGGTCCCTTCGACGGTGTCCGCGGACGCTGAGAGGACCCCTGGCAGCTCCATCAGCTCGTTGGCGATCCTGTTCAGCTCCGCCTCCGTGTGCTCGGTCGGGGCCACGCACAGGTTGCCACCCCAGACCCGGCGCAGCTCCCGCTCCAACGCGGCGGCGTCACCGGTGGTCGCGAAGTTGAGCACGTACAGCGAGGGATCGTCGGCGGTGTACTCCGTGATCTGACGCTCCGGTATCAGCCAGCCGATCCAGACGCCGCCGTACCCGTCGGACTGCCGGGCGACGCGCATCGCCTCTCCGCGCGCCGCAGCCGTCGCGGTGTCGGGGTCCGGCGGCACCCAGCCCCCCGCCGGCACCGGGCAAGGAGAGGCGGCCAGATCTTCGGCCGGCGGCGGCTGAGGCGGCTGCGCCGGCTCGGTCATCGTGAAGAGGCCGTCGGCGAAGCGTCCGGTGACGGTGTAGTGGCCCCAGATCGTACCGTTGGCGGACTCGGCGTGTACGTCGTCCCAGCTCCAGCCGTCGATGTCCGGACCGCCGCACTGAGGTGGGTAGGACTGGGCGACCATGGCGCAGAGCTGGGGGCCGTGGTCGGGGCTTTCCAGCACGGTGATCGTGCCGCGGACCTGCCCTTGATAGCCGGCGGGTACAACGCCGGCGGGTAGATCGGTCGACCTCGCCGCCGGCGGTGTGGGATCCCCATGCCCCACGCCGGGACCCGAAGAAGCGCGGTCTGCACACCCTGCCGGGAAGATCAGGAATGCCGCGAACGCCACCATCATGCCCCCAGTCAAACGCAAGCCCATCTCCCTAGGACGACGACCGATGCGTTCGGGTTCCCTCGGAGGCGGTGAGCCGCTTGCACCGGCCGAACGTCACGCGCTGACCCGCTGGCAACCTATCCTCGGTTGCCTATGGGTCTGTTCCCGCGCTACCCCGCCGACCCGGCGAGCGTCTATGCGGCGGCCGCCGAGACGGAGGCCAAGCTCAAGCCGCTCGGTGCCTTGCGTGGCGCCGTGAAGAGCCAGCACGCCCAGGCGGTGGCGGCCAGCAGCAACGGCATGGTCGTGCCGCCGCTGATGGGGGCGCTCGACCCCGTCATCAGGGTCTGTGAGGCGGTCCTGCAGTCCGGCGCGTACTCGGCGGGCTGCATTCGCTTCTGGGGCGACGCGATCACGACGTACAACACCGGCGTCGACGGGCTGAACCGGCGTTACGAGGAGGCCGTGGGCGACGGCTTCGGCCAGACCGCCCCGTCGCTGTGGGACTACCTCGGTGGCGGCAGGGCGGGCGAGTACGTCGACGACCTCCGGGCCCACCAGGTCGACCTCGCCGCGGCCAAGGCGGCGCTGATCGGGCAGCTCGAGCGGGAGGAACAGACCCTCGACGGCACCCTGGACGACGAGGCGACCAGGGTGACGGGCTGGCTCGACCGGGGTGCGTCGGATGCCTCCGTGCTGGCACTGGTCCGGGCCGGCGCGATGCCGTTGAGCGTGGTCGACATCTTCCCCGGCATCGACTTCAGCGGGATCGACATGGCCGCGCTGTCCCGTCGGCTGCTGGTGCAGGGTCGCTCGGGCTTCCTGGACCCGGCTCAGTTCCCGACCGCCGAGTCGGCCCGGAAGCTGCTGGACCTGCTGCGCGAGGACGGTGTCCCGCCGGCCGACTACGGGCCGCTGCTGCAGCGCTACTGGCTGCTCACCGCCACGGAGAAGGCCGGCATCTACCTGGACGGCTGGGACCCGAGCCAGGGTGCGGACGCGAACCTGGGCAACCTGGTGGCGTCGTACGACTACTACGGCGAGCTCTTCTTGAACAACCCCGACTTCCAGTGGGCCGGGATGGCGAGCATGATCGGCCCCACCTTCGCCGGCGGCATGTTCGACCTGCAGCTGCTCAGGCAGCTCGGCGACATCGCCTCCACGC